>JBAXRM010000271.1:0-4606 GCA_037131225.1 Nostocales cyanobacterium ELA583
TATCATTGGGTTATGGATAATTCCGAAAAATCAAAAAACACCTGCGGAATGTGGGTTGTAAAGTCAACATTTGCTATTTTTCGCCAATAATCTTCATATTTCATACCGTAAAAAACAACGGCTTTAGGTTTATGTTCTTTGATTCTTTGACGAATATGATTAATTCGGTTCTCAATACAATAATTTCTATAAGTTTCTCTATCAGATAAAAAAGGAAATTTAGAATGTCTAGCATATATCCAATCATCAATAGATGGAGATGGTAAAGGCAATAATTCTAACAAACAAGTTTCCTTATCTTTTCTACCTAATTCGTATAATTGATATTTACGAACATCGTCTACATCAATATTATCTTGTCCATTAGCACTTAATGTAATACGAATTAATCCCTTCCATGTATTTTGTATTTTCCCATCCCACCATCCCATCTCTTCATGATATTCTGCAACATCATCTATTTCATTTTTACCTCTTTTTTCTTCAGTTTTACCTCTTTTTTCCCATGTATTGATTCTCAAATTAATGTTATTAAAATTTTCTCCTCCTGCTTCTTCCATACCAATAAACCAATATTTTCCCTCATAATTACCATATCCATAAAATGTATTAATTCTTTTTTCTAAAAGTTCATCATTTAATAATTGTTGACTGTCCATAATTATGTAATACTCCTGAGATAAAGATATTTGATAAGTAAAATATACTATAGTATAAGTGAACTATAGTGTCAAGCAAAAAAACTTATTATAACCATTTGATATTACTTAGATCATGACACTTGACAAGTAAAAACGACTATAGTATAAATGTTCTAAGATTTCCAATTAAAGAAAAATAATCAGGAGTTAATATGGGTGTAGGTTGGTGGTCTAAAGCGGAAGTTGTCACAACTGAACCGGAAAAAGTCAAAGAGTTAATTTTGCAAATTACAAATGAGGGGGAAACTACAGGGGTTTATAACATAGAAATAAAAGGCAATTCTATTTTTTTCGATTCAGATGCTTATGGGCGTTATGGTATAGCGTGGGAAGAGGGTTTTTTTGATACTTATGACTCACTTTTATTTGCAAGATTATGTGAGGAATATACAGGAGCATTAATTTGTTTTGAGGCTGTCAATCCAGGTGAGATGTGTAACTATTATTGTTCATCAATTTGGATGAAACCTGAAGGGGTAGTTAAACCGAAAACGGAGGATGAGGATGATGATGATCAATATGAAAGTGAGGAAAATGAAACTTTTTATATAATAAGTCATGTACTCTGGTGGGAAGATTTGGATTGTTCAAAATCCTATGATGATTATGAACCTGCATTTCAAAGATATTTTAATACTGAACTTATTACTTTATGGTCTCCTACATTTGACTACATAGAAAAACATAGAGAGGAAATGCCAAATCTCTATGCGGCTTATATAAAAGCTAAAGAAGATGGATTTGATGATTGGGTAATACCGTCCTGGATTGAAGAAAAAGCAATTACTTATGAAGTTGCTCAACAAATAGGAGAATTATATAGTGATGATCAAGATGCTGTAATTCAAGATTGTTTTAACAATATGGAGAAGCAAATTTCTGATCAATCGTATTTTTACGATGGAATTGGACTTCCTGAGAATTTTCCTAAGTTATCCAGATTACAGTAAATAAACTTTATTCTTCTTTGCGCCTTTGCTCCTTAGCGTCTTTGCGCGAAACAAACCTCTCCGCACCTCTGCGTCTCTGCGTGAAAAAAAAAGGGCATAGTCAAAAACTACACCCCTACCCATAACCTAAAGTTGCTTCACCTCACTAACCAACTTAGCCACCATATCCTTAGCGCTACCAAACAACATCGTCGTTTTAGCCTTATAAAACAACTCATTATCAACACCAGCAAAACCCGCACTCATACCGCGCTTAATCACAATAGTTTGCTTTGCGCGATCAACCTCCAAAATCGGCATCCCATAGATAGGACTATTCTTATCACTACGCGCCGCCGGATTGACCACATCATTAGCACCAATCACCAACGCCACATCAGCCTGTTCAAACTGGGGATTAATATCCTCCATATCATACAACTGCGTATAAGCCACATTAGCTTCCGCCAATAATACATTCATGTGTCCCGGCATTCTTCCCGCCACCGGATGTATCGCATATTTCACATCCACACCCATGCGCTCTAATTGGTCAGCCAACTCCCGGACGCTATGCTGTGCTTGAGCAACCGCCATACCGTATCCTGGGACAATCACCACAGAACGGGCATAACCCAACATCATCGCCCCTTCCTCAGCATCAATACTGCGAACAGGTTGATCACTAGCACCAGCAGCCGCACCACCACTAGCAGTAGAGACAGAACCAAAAGCACTAAATAAGACACTGAACAAAGAACGGTTCATAGCCTTACACATAATTTCCGTCAGGATTAAACCAGAAGCCCCCACCAAAGCACCAGCGATGATTAACATATTGTTCATCACCACAAACCCAGCCGCAGCCGCAGCCACACCGGAGAGGGAGTTTAACAGAGAGATTACCACCGGCATATCACCCCCACCAATGGGGAGGACGAACATCACACCCAACACCAAAGAAACAGCCACCACTCCCAAAAATACAGGGAGGCTATCTGGTGTCATAATTAAATAGGCACTTCCAGCTAAATAAGAACCCAAAAGCAAGAGGTTAAATGGTTGTTGCAAAGGAAAGGTAATGGGAGTACCGCTAATTAAACCTTGCAATTTGGCAAAAGCGAGAAAACTACCTGTTAAAGTCACGCCACCAATTAACACATCCAATAACATGGAAATGTTGACATCGAGGGGGATAGGCTGTGAACTATCTAATAACCGCCAAAATTCAGCAACGGCAATTAATGCGGAAGATGCTCCACCTAAACCATTTAGTAAACCCACCATCTGCGGCATTTCTGTCATTTGCACTTTGTAAGCAATAACAGCGCCAATTACCGAACCAATAGCCAAACCTACTAGAATCATCTCGTAATTTAATACGTGCTGATCTAGCATTGTGGCAACAATTGCTAATAGCATTCCCACCGCAGCGATAAGATTACCGTTTCTAGCACTAGCAGGAGAACCGAGTTTTTTTAATCCGAGGATAAATAATGATGCAGCGACTAAATAAGTTAGCTGAATCCCAGTTGGTAAAAAGTCGCTCATGCTTTTATTTCCTTTTTTTTAAACATTTGCAGCATTCTGTCAGTGACTAAAAAACCGCCGACAACGTTCACCATTGCCAAAATTACGGCAATTAAACCGAGAATTACCGATAAATTCGTGTTTTTCTCCCCCGCAGCCAGGATTGCACCAATTACCGAAATCCCAGAAATGGCGTTTGAACCAGACATTAAGGGGGTGTGTAATGTGGGGGGAATTTTGTTAATGACTTCAAAGCCGATAAAGGAGGCTAAGACGAGGACAAATAAGGCTGGAAGTAATGCTTGTGTCATGTTTGTTTTGGATTTTGGATGTTTAGAGGATATTTGTTTTGTAAAGTCAAAAAGTTTACTAAAAAACCTCTCTCCAAACCTCTCTCCTACAAGGAGAGAGGCTTTAAAATCCCCATTCCCTTGTAGGGAAGGGGGGTAGGGGGGTTAGGTTTTTCATTAATCCTCTTTCTTACCTATTGCAGATGTTTAGCTAAACCGCTACTGTTTGCAAAGCGTCCTTTACTCGTTGGTTTCTAATTTCTCCACCATGAGTAACACAAGCAGCATCAACTATGTCGTCATCAAAGTTGATTTGCAAGGTTTTATCTTTTATTAAAAGTTGCATTAGTGAAGTAACGTTCTTTGCATACAGTTGGCTGGCGTGTACTGGCATGGATGAGGGTAAATTAATTGGTCCGATAATGGTTACACCGTTCCAAACAATATCTTTACCTGCTTCTGTACAAGCGCAGTTTCCACCCTGTTCTGCGGCTAAGTCTACTATTACTGAACCGGGTTTCATTTGTGCCACCATTTCTTCTGTCACTAGTCTGGGGGCTTGTCTTCCTGGTACTTGGGCGGTGGTAATGACGATATCGGAGTTTTTGACGTGGCTGGCTACTAGTTCTTGGGTACGCTTTTTACTATCTTCGGAAATTTCTTTGGCGTAACCACCGGCGGCGACGGTTTCTTCTTCGAGTTTGACTTCGACGAATTTCGCCCCTAAGCTTTGCACTTCTTCTTTGACGGCTGGGCGGATGTCAAAGGCTTCTACTACTGCTCCTAGTCTACGGGCAGTGGCGATCGCTTGCAATCCTGCCACACCTGCACCCATAATAAATACTTTAGCTGGGGCGATCGTCCCCGCCGCAGTGGTTAACATGGGGAAGTATTTCGGTAATGCCGCTGCTGCAATCAATACGGCTTTATAGCCCGCCAGTGAAGCCTGGGAGGACAAGGCATCCATGCTTTGCGCCCTGGTAGTACGGGGGATTAATTCCATACTCAAAGCTGTAATTTGCCGATTTGCCAATTGTTGGGCAATTACGGGATTTCCCAGGGGATTAAGGAAGCTAATTAATACAGAACCGGATTTAAGTATGGCGACTATTACGAACATGAATAATGGCGATAATATCTTCTTCGACTACAAACA
>JBAXRM010000272.1:0-4583 GCA_037131225.1 Nostocales cyanobacterium ELA583
CTAGATATTCACGATATCTCAGATGTCAGGGAATGTCTCGGTTAAAAGTATCAGAGATTTTAAGTCATTAACTCCCTGATTTAGATTACTTAGATTGAGATTATCTTGATCACCTAAAAGATTTTTTACTTTGAGAAAATCTTGACCTTTTTCTGATAGTTCTAGTTCTTTACTGATCCCCTGAATTTTTTGCAGTAAATCGCCTTGTGAATTAATCTTTTGTTGGAAAAGATCGATCGCATCTTGAACCGAGTCCACACTACTTTCTATGGCTGTTAAGCGATCGCTCAAAATAGCTTTAATATCGATTCCCTGGGTTAACTTTTGCTTGTCTCGTAAATAATCCGATAGAACTTTAGACAAACTTAAATCAAATCCATCAAAAAGCTTAGTGGCAAGTCCCTTGAGGAAAATCACATCTTTATCGATCGCTCTATTAAAAGAATCTGCTTCTTTTAATAGATTTTCCTGACTTTTAATATCAAGAACTACTTGCTCGGTAATAAGTTGATTTAATTTACTGGCTTGAACGGGTGATTTGTCTAAAATTAAATCTGCGGTAGTTTCTCCGATAACTAAACGTCTATTAAGTATGGAAATTACTTCCTGAATATTATCTAGCTCTGCTTCTGTTTGTATTCGTTGCCATAGTAAAATCTCTCCCACCTTATCCTGTGCTGTTTCATAGGAATCTTGAAACTTGCCCGGTACTTTTTTTTGTTCCGTCTGCCAAGTTTGTAAATCCTGTTGTTGTTTATTTAGCAACTTTTGGAAACTTTTAACGAACTCGTTTACCAACGGATCAATTTTCGTGTAATCCTGTTGATCAACATTGGAGACAAGAGAATTTAATGGAGAATTTAAACCCTGCAAGTCGGTGACGCGATTAGCGATCGCTTTAATAAATTCTTCTACCGTAGGTTTTACTTCCTCAGCAAAAAAGTTAATATCTGATTGAGTAATTAACAGCCCTAAACCGAGTAACTTTTCCCCTAATAGTTCTTCGATTTTTAAAGTCCAACCAATATCTTGAAATTCCGTTCCTGTGTTAGCAATCTGACTTAAAAAGCTCAGAGACTTATCCGTAATACCTTGATTAATGGTTTTTAAGTCATTTTCTAAAGCCGTGATTTCCGTCTTTAAAATCTCTATTTCTCGTACTAAAATGGGACCCTCACCGTAGCTAATTTGAAGAGGAGTTTTTTGTTCAAGATCAGTTTTTTGTTTATTTAGACTATCTTGTTGAGATTTAAGTGTGTCTACTATAACTATCTGGGTGGCTACATTCTTTTTAGCGGAATAATATGCGTTTAGTGCCTGCCGATAGTTTTCTATACGAGTTTTGCGTTGTACGTACTCCCCACCTTCCCACTTAAAAAATCCCCCCTCTGCATTTACATACTTATCAACATCAGCTTTAGCTGTAGTTTCTAAATTTCTGAGCGTGGTTAAAGAGTTCTCAGCGGATGTGATTTCAGCAGTTTTTGTTTTAATTTGCTGGGTAAGACTGGTAATCAGGTCTAAATTATTTTTAATCTGTTCTTCTAGTCGAGTTTCTTCGGCTTCTAAACTGGTTTTACGTTTTTCTAGATCTGTAAGACCTTTATTTTTTTTCTCTAAATCTTTAATTTTAGAATTCTTGTTCGCACCTAATTTTATTAATTCATCGAAAAGAGTTTTAGCTTGATTCCAGTTAGATGTTAGTTCCCCAGTCTCTCGTTTAAAATTGCTATCAATTTTATTTACGGCAACCTGCGCTGATGGGAAAATACTCAATCCGCTTTTTGCTACTTGAAGCTGGATTAAGTAATTGTCTTTGATTTGCTGATCCTTTGATGAATTACCTCCAAAGTTTTGAGCTTGTTGGAGCCACAAGTTTATCTCGCTAATTTTCGCTTGCAAATTGTCGTAGGAAGTCAAGAGATTATTGCGATCGCTTTGAATTTTACGCAAGTTGCTCGATAAAACTGATAAGGGCAAAGAACTACTTACACCATCTTTAATTAAGTTATCAATCTCAACTATTAAGCCAGCCAACGCCTTTTGATTTGACGATCCGATCAGGGCGATAGTTTCTTGTCTGTCTTTTGCCCAGATAATGTTTTTTTTCAATACTTGATAAAATGTTTGGTTGTCGCTCAATAACCTATTTAGTACGTTATCAAAATCAATTTTATTACCAATATAATCGCAGAAAATTACGAAATCTCGAAGTGCAAGATCTGTACCTAAGTTCTGAATCGATCCCAGTTTTTGATTGAGAGTATTGATTTTTTCAGCCTGTTTGTTAAAATCGTTATAAGCGTCTTGATATAAATGAAGCTCTGCTTCGTCTAAAAAGTAATGACTTTCATTACGGAGTAATTGCTTCCAATCTTCGGCAATTTTGCCATTTTTTACGAGTAAATCTTGATAGGTATTGTATAAAACTTTAATTTCTTGATTTTTCGCTTCTATTTGAGGGGAAAGTGTTGAAAAATCATTCTGTTTTTGACTAATATCAGTTTTCTTCTGATTTAGCTGAAAATTTGTATCATCAAGGGATTTTTGAAGCTGTGTAATTCTAACGAACTTAGAATTACTGAGAGCCTGAATTTCAAGTTGATAACCAGATATAACCTTTTGATGTGCCGCTATTAAGTCATTCTTGACGCTATCTAAACTATTAGAAATGCTATCATTCAATAGTTTTTGGAGAATATCGCCTTGTAGGTTAGCATTCTCTTTATACACAAACACTTCTCTGTTCTGGATATATTTAGTTATATGTTCTTGAACATCTATAAGTCCCTTCTCTTTTTGATTGTTTATTTTGTCAACTATGCCCTGATATAGATTAACCAAGTCTGTTGAATAAATTCTACTAGCATTTTGAATATTAGCTTTATAGGCATCGAATTGACTAGGTTTGACTCCGTTACTGATATAGCTATCATTAGCTTGGGATACTCCTTTTAAAATTGTTAAAGTATTGACAACATTATTAAATCTATTCAAAAAATCGGCAAATATATCTCGTCTTTGAATTGCTAAATCTCTTTGTTCCAGGGCGGAGCTAGCTTGAGTCCATTGTTTTTTGGCGGCAAATTTTTGATATTCTGATACCCAATATTGCCGTTGAGATTCCCAGTGTTTATTACGAGAATCGGCGTTATTTCTAGCTGCGTTAAACCCGTCTATAATCTCTTGGATATATGTGGGGGAGTCCAACAACCCCCCTACGGGATTAGATGGTACAACGGAGCTATTGTTAAATCGGGAATACTCATCACTAATTTTTTGGTTGATTTTTTGAATTTCTCCCTCATAGAAAGCGCTACTATCCGATTGAGATTTTTGGATTGCGATCACCTTCTCGTTTAAACCTGCTTCCTCTTTTTCTAGGGTAGTTTTAGATTCCTTGTTTTTATTCCATAGGGTAAGACTATTAGATAAATCATCGATTAAAGGAGTGAATTTATCGATCGCTATATTAATTGACTCTTGATTTTTTCCTAAATCAGCATCCAATCTCTGGTAATCTGCTTTAGCTTGAGCCTTCAGATCATCTAATACACTTTTAATTTCTTCTTGGCTATAGTTGTCACCAGGTAAACTGGCTAACACTTTTTCTAGCTGAACTCTGTTATCGGTAAGCTGGGCAATCTCATTAAGTAAATTTTGGTTAGCCATGGGATTTAATCTGGTAGGGAATTTAATAGTGATCGCATCAAAGGAGATTTATACATTGAAATTGACACTCCCCGATCTAAAGACACGGGGATTCTTTGTTCAAAGACACTACACCCAACCCAATCGTATTTCCTGATGGAGTTATACAGGGCTATTTCATTCTTATTTAACCCGCCTCAGAATGAATTCTGATAGACTGCGTGGCGAAGCCATGTCTAATAGCAAAGTCGTCTCATAACAGATGGAAGTGCTGTAAAAGAAATATTTTTCTAAATAATCAGACGTGGGCATGGTATCAAGTATAAATAAATTCGGACATCTATCGCAAGATAGATATTTAAAATTTGATAAATCTTCCCTGAGTGGGATGACATAGGAATGGCAGTGCCTGTAATGAACCATAAGAACTCCGTAACGTCTTGTCAGTTCATTTTTATGCAGGTCCGTTTAATAAGTTTTATTTAAATACATATTTGCTCTACTCATCGCTCTTGCTTCCGCAAAGGCTTTATATTCCATCAGCATTTAGCAATGATTTTACGGAAATCTTTCCTGCTTCCTAAAAACTTTACAAATCGGAACTAACAGACTCGATATTGAAGATGCAATCGCCCTTTCCAGAATTAGGATGAGCGATACTATGAGTTTGAGATTGCGATCGCCTTTTCCACAGGTAGGATGAGCGATCGCATGGGGTTTGAATTTAGTGATCGCAAAGCACAACCTAGTAATTACCCCCTCGTATTTCCATCACTGTTAAGCAGTGTTTTTTCCAAATTTAACACTAATTCGTAACATAACTTCACAAAACTAGGAGCAAGAGAGGAGGTATTGAAGATGCGATCGCACCGTTAGTAACCCACATTCAGCAATGAGTAAATGTACTCATAATCTTCTCCCAGCAGGTTATT
>JBAXRM010000273.1:0-4512 GCA_037131225.1 Nostocales cyanobacterium ELA583
TCAAATACAATTTGGGCTACGCAACTCAACTCACGCGCATTCATGAGCCAGCGCTCCTAAGAGTGAGACGTGGGGCTTCTGCTGATTATGATTAAGCTAACACAAATTGATATGCTTTCTGTCAAGCTATTAAATCTTCAAATGTTCTTGCAGGTTGCATTTATTCTGACTCGGTGACTCCTAACCCTCACGAAAAGACTTTTTCAGCAAACCCTACTTACTATAAATTCCCATCACGACGATAATTAAAGAAACTGAGTAAAAATTCTTGTAAAATATGGTTTTTATTAATTCTGTGTCTATTCCATTCTCGCGCTGTTTCGATGATAATCTCGGAAAAACTGGGATAAATAGGTGATAATTTGGCTAAATGCTGAACTTGAATATTTTGTGATATTGCTAAACTAATTAAATTAATTAATTCTCCTGCTTCTGTTCCAAGTATAGAACAGCCTAAAATTTTACCATTTTCTAAAACTATTAATTTACAAACACCTGTAATTTCTCCTTGTATTTGTGCGGCTGTAGCTGTTTTAAAATATTGCTTTAAAACTAAAACTTGATTTTGAGAATATCGGTTTTTAGCTTGAATTTCTGTTAAACCGACTTGAGATATTCTGGGCTGAGAATATATTCCCCAAGGAACGGATTCATAATTAACTTTAAATCTGGGAAAAAATAAAGCATTTTTTACGGCAATATTAGCTTCATAATTACCAATATTTTGTAGATCATAACCACCTAACACATCACCGCAAGCATAAATACGATGATTTGTTGTTTGCAATTTTTCATTAACAATCAAGCGCTGTTGATATGGTTTTATTCCTACTGTTGATAAATTCAAAGATTCTAAATTTGGCTGTTGTCGAGTAGCAATCAAAATTTCATCGGTTTCAATAGCTAAATTTCCAGCTTGTACCCATTTTTTATTGTCTATGCGTCGAATTTGGGTAACTTGGGTTTGTGTTAAAACACGCACACTATCAACTTCTAATTGTGCTGTTAGTAATTGGGCTATTTCTGAATCAAGATTAGGTAGAATGCTAGAATATTTGACTATTAATGTGACTTTACAACCGAATCTGGCTAAAACTTGGGCAATTTCTATACTTTGAGGAACACCACCAATAATCACCCAACTTTCGGGTAATTTTGTTTTTTCTAAAGATTCCCAAATATTAGCTAAGGTCAGATATTCAATAGTATCTAATCCTGAAATATTGGGAATTAATGGCCGAGAACCATTAGCGAGTAAGTAAGTGCGACTATATAAATGTCTTTCATTAACTGTAAAACTTAATTTGGGAGAAGATTGAAATTGACCATTACCAACAATAATATCAACTCCTTGGGCAGCTAAATTAGCTAAAGAATTTATTTGATTAAGATTTTTTAACACAGCATTTGCATAAAACAATCCTTTTGTCCAATCAAGAGGTGCTATGTTTATATTAATATTTGTTTCGTAAATTCCTAGATTTGCTAAATTACGAAATTGCTGGGAAATTTGACTAATTTCACTCAGCACATATTGATAATTTAAATTATAGTTATGAGAAATATCTGCGCTAACAATTAAACCAACTTTAGCCTGTAGTTGATTAGCAGTTAAAGCGGCTTGGTATCCAGTAATACTGCCACCAATAATAACGATATCATAATCAATATTAGTCATTAGTTATTAGTCAGTTATTTTCTTAATTCTTAATTCTTAATTCTCTTAGTCCGGTCAATAGGCGTTGGTTATCAGATTCAGTGCGGACTGCTACGCGGAAATAGCGATCGCCTAATTCTTTGAAGCTTAAACAATCACGAATTAAAATCTGGTGTTGCTGAAGTAGTTGCTGTTGTAACTGGGAAGTAGACTGTTGAGATTCTACCAATAAATAGTTAACAGTGCCTTCTAGGGGTCTTAAACCGGGAATTGAGGAAATACCTTGAAATAGTTGATTTCTCGCCTCTGGCAGCCATTTCCAGGTATGGTTTTGAAATTCTGTATCTTGGAGGGCGGCGATCGCTGCGGCTGCGGCTAAAGTATTGACAGGCCAAGGATCTCGCCATAATTTCCACTTTGCCAACCGCTGGGGGTGAGCGATCGCATATCCCAATCTTAGCCCTGGTAAACTGTAAAATTTGGTGAGCGATCGTAAAATCACTAAATTCTCATATTCCTGCACCAACCCAATGAGGCTTTGTTCCTCTTCCGGTGGCAAAAAATCCATAAAAGCTTCATCCACCACCACCAAAGCAAACTTTTCTAAATACGGTAAAACAGATTCCCGTGCAAATAATTTTCCCGTCGGGTTGTGTGGATTATTCAGCAGTAACCCAAATTCTAAAGTCTCAAGGCTGAAATCTGGCAATAGGGCAATATTCCCCTTCCCTGTGGACAAATCTACAGGAAACTCCAGCAATCTAGCGTTATTAGCCGCAAGAGTGCGGTAATAGTCGCCAAAAGCTGGAGTTAGCAAAACTGTTGCTGCTAATTGTGATAATTCTTTACCCACCAGAGTTAATAATTCTGCTGAACCATTACCTGGCAAAATCCACTCCCAAGGTATTTGATGAAAATGACTCAGAGCTAGTCTCAAGTCACTATACTCTGGGTCAGGATAATTTCTGAGATTGCCCAGTTGGGACACAATCGCAGCGATAACGCTGTTTGGTGGTCCCAAGGGGCTAATACTGGCAGAAAAATCCACAATAGCATCAGGGGAACAGCCAGCTAGTGCTGCTGCCCAAGATAAGTTTCCCCCGTGTGCTTGTTGTGGCATCAAAAATATCCTTCCTATAACCGAACTTACTCTTTTGGTTCTTTTGGGGGTGCTACTCTTTCTCTAAATAGTTTTCCAGCGGAAAAAGCGGGAACTCTGGTAGCAGGAATTTCCATTTTTTCGTTGGTTTTGGGGTTACGTCCTTCACGGGCCTTGCGATCGCGTGATTCAAAAGAACCAAATCCTACCAATGTTACCTTATCGCCGGAAGAAACCGCTTCAACAATGGTTTCTATAGCAGCGCTCAGAACTTGGTCGGCCTGTTTCTTGGTAACGTTAGCCTTTTCAGCCACTGCATCAACTAATTCGCCTTTGTTCATATCAAACTCCTAAAGTTTTATCAGAGATTTTTTGAAGATGCACCATTAAAGCACACTTACCTAAATCTCTGTTTGTAGAAATACAAAAATCGTTCCTTGAGAGTATTTACACTCAAAACCGCCGTAAATCTCATTGACACGACTTTTCAATGAATCATTCTAAGGCGTTGTAGCCCTAAGTGGATAGATGAAACTATTAATTTATATAGATTTCAGGATTTTTTTTATTTTTTGCCTCTTTATTGTATTCAAAATATCCTATTTTTAGAAATAACTACTTAGTGATCGGTTGTCAGTGGTCTGTTGTTAATTATCCTCTGTGTGTATTGATGACCTTTCCTCTAGCTTTAAGGACTCTGCGGAGTCGGTCAGCACTTAAATAAACTTGTCGGTCAGATGCTAGTTTTTTGGCTAGTTGTCTAGAGTTATACGTCTGGGTTTCTTCAGAGAGACAGTTTTCTAGATATTCTAAATCATCTTCTGAATAACGGGGTTTTCCTCCTCGACCGGGAGCATCCCATAATCCGGCTAAACCCATCTTTTCCCAACGATGTAGGGTCTGACGGACTGTAGAAATCGCCCAGTTTAAACCTTGAGCAATTTCCTCATTTTTTAATCCACGAGTGTTCAATAGCAAAACTTGAGCGCGATCTTTAGTGCGTTGAGGAACGTCCTTAGCTTTTCTCAACTCTTCTAGCGTTAATTTTTCCTCATCAGTTAATAAAATTCTCAGTCGGCATCCCATAGTCCTTTAGCTCTGATTAATATATTGAGGATAGCTTTAATTGCAGGATATAATGACTACATTGTATTTCAATTAGTTATTTAAAATATATTGGTTTCACTGTAGTCTTATAGCCGTAAATATTATTTGAACTATTTTTTAATCTTGTCAAGTGTACCCATTTATATCAATCCTGAATAATTTCTGATAGCTTGCGTGGCGAAGCCATAAAATAGTAAGTATTATAGGCAATGCCCAGTAAAATCTAGATTCGGTGGACATTGCCCACCCTACGGATAGTTGAAAAATCAAATTAAGAATCCTGTATTATAGTAGTAATGCTAAAAAAAAGGTTTGGTGCTATAACCAAACCTCCATAATTGCTGTGCTTAACAACGTACTCAATTAATTTAGTGCTACTCTGGTTACAGATCATCTTCCTATAGTATGTATACAAATTATTCTAAATATGATATACCACGTTAATAATTAATAATAGATATTAATATTGTTAGCTTAATCAGCAGAAGCCCCACGTCTCACTATATCGGAGCGTGGGGATGCCAGTCGCCTGCGACGGGAAACCCGTCTACAGCGCTGGCTCATGAATGCGCGTGAGTTAAGTTGCGTAGCCAGAATTGTATTTGAGCGTAGCGAAAACAAAGAAGGCTACAGCGACACTATGGCTTAC
>JBAXRM010000274.1:0-4496 GCA_037131225.1 Nostocales cyanobacterium ELA583
CCCTGTTCCCTTCTCTCAATTTCTCGGTTTAGCATAACAAGTACCGAAGAGCCATAATTATTTCTGTGTTTTGAGTATCTTCTGACTCCAAAGCTCTAACATAGCAGCTAATTTATCTTTACTCACTGGTTTACTTAAATAGTCATCCATACCTGCATCTAAACAAATTTTTTGGTCTTCTTGCATAGCATTTGCAGTAATAGCAATTACGACAGGTTGCCGATGTTTAGCAAATGCAGTTAAAGGCAAACAACGAATTTCTCTAGTAGTTTCTAAACCATCAAGAGTTGGCATTTGGCAATCCATGAAAATTAAGTCATAAGGAATTTTAGCTAATAATTCTAATACTTCTTGACCGTTGGCTACTACATCAGCTTGATATCCTAGATTTTGAAGTTGCTTGATGAACACTTTTTGATTAACTAAATTATCTTCTGCTAACAGCAATTTTAATTTTGATTTATTATTGCTAGTGATTACTGGCTGTTCCTTTATAAAAATTCGAGAATTATTTATTTTTGATTGATTATCCAAAATATCAATCATGGCATTAAACAATCGGGAAGGCTTGAAAGGCTTAACTAAATAACTGACAAATCCTATATCTAATGCTCTTTTTACTTCATCTCTTTGATTAGTAGAAGTCAACATAATTAAAGGAACATTAGCAATAGCTGGATTTTCTTTAATTTGTCTTCCTAGAGTCATGCCATCTACATTAGGCATCTGCATATCAATTATGGCAATATCATAGGGTTTCTGTTGTTCTGCGGCTGTCTGTAAGGCTGTGAGTCCTTTAATTGCAGAATCAGCTTCATCTACCTGCATTCCCCAACGAGTAGCTTGATGGTAGATAATTTTTCGATTGGTAGTATTGTCATCTACTACTAATAAGCGTCGCTGATCAAGAATCTGATAATCTTGATTTTGAGAAACAGATTCTGGCTGTTTAGTAAAAGGTAGTTCAAACCAAAATTTAGACCCTTTATCAATCTCACTTTCGATGGCAATTTTGCCGCCCATTAAAGTTACTAATTGTTGGCAAATAGCTAATCCCAAACCTGTGCCACCATATTTGCGAGTAATAGAAGCATCAACTTGGGTGAATGGTTGAAAAAGTTTATTTTTATCTTCAGCACTAATGCCAATTCCCGTATCTATAATAGCAAATTTGATAGTAGCTGTATGCTGGTTTTCTGAGATTAATTTTATCTGAATAACTACTTCTCCTGCGCTGGTAAACTTGATAGCATTGCCCATCAAATTCATGATAATTTGGCGAAGACGACTGGCATCTCCTTGAAGATAAATAGGAATATCAGAAGGAATAAAGGCTGCTATTTCTAATCCTTTTTGATGAGCTTGGGTTGCTAACAGTTCTATAACTTCTTGAATGCAAGTAGATAAATTAAAATCTAATGTTTCTAAGATCATTTCTCCGGCTTCTAGTTTGGATAAATCCAATATCTCGTTAATTAGATATAAAAGAGCATCACCACTAGTCTGCACTGTTTCTAAAAAGTCTTGTTGTTCTGGGTTGAGGGGGGTTTCTAATAATAAGCCGGTCATGCCTAAAACGGCGTTCATTGGGGTACGAATTTCATGACTCATGTTGGCCAAAAAATTACTTTTGGCTTGTGAGGCTAATTCGGCTTCGTGTCTAGCTATTTCTAGTTCTTGACGTTGAATAATTTCTGATTCTAATAGTTTAGCTTGGGTTAAAGCAATGCCTATTTGATCCGCAAGCGATCGCAATAATCCTGTTTCCCAACTATTCCAGGTGCGAGGTTGAGTACATTGGTGAGCAACCAACAATCCCCAAAATTCATCTTTGAGAAAAATAGGAATAATAAGGTTAGCTTTGATTTGAAACCTTTGTAGTAGTCCCAGATAACAAGGATCGATGTTGGCTTTGTCTACATCATTAATTGTCCCAATCCATCCTTGCCGATATTTTTGAGCATGATCTTTTGCAAAACAAGTATCAATAACATTTTCTCCCATCACCACAGGGATACCGGGAATCAATGCTTCTTTTAGTGCTGTTAAAGAGCCATCGGCTTCCAACTCTACGACCAGTACACGATCAGCTTTTAGAAGTTTTTGGACTTCGGTAACGCTGGTATTGAGAATTTCGTCAATTTGTAGAGAATCACGGATTTTGAGGGTGACATCGGCTAATAATTGCGATCGCAAATTTTCCAGATTTAGTTCTTCTTCTGCTTGCTTCCGCTTTATAAACTGACCAATCTGGTTGCCAATAGACATCATACCCTTCAGCAAAGCTGCATTTTTTTGCTGTATCTTTTTACTAAAGAAAACCATGACACCAATGTTTGTATTGCCACTACGAATAGGAAAACCAAAAGCTGTTTGTAATCCTATTTGAGTAGCAATATCTAGGCGCGAGGAATTTTGATTGTTGCAAATATCAGTTAACCATATAGGTGCAAATTGCGACCAAATTTTCCCAGGGATGCCAATTCCTGGAGCAAAAATAGTTTGTCTGGTAATTTCTTCAAACTCTTTAAATTCTGAACCTGATTCATACCAAATATCTAGACAACGCAAAATATTTTCTGACTTATCCATAATCCAAATTTCGCCCCAATCCCATGCCAATATTTGACACATTCCTTTTAATATCCGATGACTGCCATTTTGAATATTTATAGCTCCTGCTAAGGCACTAGTTACAACATATTGAAGACTGAGATATTGTTCAGCTTGTTTGCGTTCGCTGATATCACGATAAACACAAATTATGCCCCCAGATTTGAAAGATGTCAAAGAAACTTCTTGGATAAATGTACTACCATCTTGTTTATTAGCTACTCTCTCTCCTTGCCAATAACCATTTTCTATTAATAACGGAAAAACATCATTATCAAACCAGGTAATCTCTTCTTGAGTTATATAATGTTTCCATGTTTTTCCTAGAAATTCAAATTTATTACTAGATCCAAATTCCTTAATATAAGAATTATTTACATAAATATATTTACCATTAGTATCAAGAATACCGATACCATCACTTGCTGATTCTATGGCTATTAGTTGTTGTTGCTGAGAATCTTCAAATTGCTTGCGTTCAGTAATATCCAGCCCTGTACAAACAATATATTCTATTTGGTTTTGAGTATCAAGCAGAGTAGTATTTGACCAAATAATTAGTCTCTGTGTTCCATCTTTTGTTACCCAGGAAGTTTCATATTCTTTCGGTCTTTTATCTAATCTTATTTGCTCAAAAATAGCTTGAGTTGATGGCTGATCTTGTGCAGTTAAAAATATATTCCAAAAACATCGTCCCATTACTTCACTACAGGTATAACCAGTAGTTTGTTCACAGGCTCGATTAAAGCGGAGAATTTGCCCTTGAGAATCGAGAACCATGACTAAAGCACTCGATGTATCGAGAACGCTAGAAATAAAGTTATGTTCTTTTTTGAGAGATGCCTCTACCGATTTTCGTTCAGTAATTTCACGATATATCAGGTAGTAAATTGTGATGATAATCATTACACACAAAATGATAGCGATCGCCAATCCGAAAATTATATTGTGTGTATTATTGGTTAATTTTGTAGCTTGTTGCTCAAGCAGTTGTTTCTCCTTTTTATCAAATTTATAAGTTTGCTCTAAGGTCTGTTTTTGCTGACTATTTATCTTTATAAATTCTTGAATATTTTGATAAGAAAATATACCAGTCATCACCAGAATTGATGATGTTAAGCCAAACCAGCCAGCAATCTTGACAAAGAAATGTTTTTTGGCTTTCTTTTGTTGTTGACTTTTATTAGTTGTCAGTAGTAAGCTATCTAAATTGCGCCGCAGTTCTAGCTGCTTCATAACTTGGTGAGCTAAAATTATCAACGCCTCTAACTGTTCAGCCGTAAGTTCCCTTGGTGCGTCATCAATCACACATAACGTTCCTAAAGCATGACCCTCAGCATCAATTAGAGGTACACCTGCATAAAATCTAATATTAGGCTCAGATGTCACTAATGGATTAGTAGCAAATCTGTCGTCAAGAGTAGCATCGGGAACAATAAAAACATCTTTTTGGCAAATCGCGTGAGTGCAAAAGGCAAGATCACGATGTGTTTCTGATACATCTAAACCAACTTTAGACTTAAACCATTGACGGTTTGTGTCAATCAAACTTACTAAAGATATGGTAGTTCCGCAAATATACGCCGCTAAACGAGTTAAATCATCAAAGGCAGCTTCCGGTGCAGTATCAAGAATCTTGTACTGTAATAGTGCTTCTATTCTCGCGGCTTCATGATCAAGTGATAATTTTTTCATGTTATAATTCTATTACAAGATTACCCGGTAAGCGTAAAGCTCAGTGTCTTTAGACCTGAGATATAAGCGACACGGGCGAATAAATTCGCCTGATTCATTGACTTGTAACAGCAGATGTGATATAATTTTAACAACCTTAGAATTTAAGTATAACTAAACGACGTAAAAACTTAACTTATTTGGTTGAG
>JBAXRM010000275.1:0-4472 GCA_037131225.1 Nostocales cyanobacterium ELA583
CTGGGAGTTCGGACACCATCAGCAATGGTATGGGGATTGTGGACAGTTTGCAAGGTTTTGGTATAAAAGGAACGAGTAGCATCATCGGCTAATTCCGGTTCTACACCGATTATTTTACAATTAGGTAAAACTGCTTTTGTCGCAACTGCACAACCAGAAATTAATCCACCACCACCACAACATACTAATAAGTAATCTAGTTGTCCCACTTCCTGAATTAGTTCTAATGCAGTTGTACCTTGTCCAGCAATTATATGAGGATGATCGTAGGGAGGAATTAAAGTTAATTCGCGTTCTGCTGCTAGACTTTTGGTTAATCTTTCCCGGTTAGTTGTGTCAGGGCTGTACAAAATGACTTCTGCACCATAACCGCAAGTTGCAGTTTGTTTAACTATCGGTGCATTATCAGGCATAACTACAACTGTGGGAATATTGAGTAATTTGCCAGCAAGAGCGATCGCTTGTCCATGATTTCCTGAAGAATAGGTAATCACCCCTTTTATTTTCTGCTTTACTGATAATTGGACTAAGGCATTATAAGCACCACGAAACTTAAATGCTCCTGTCCGTTGAAAGTTTTCGCATTTAAAAAATACTTGGCTTTTAGTCAGTTTATTGAAAGTATTAGAAGTAATTACTGGTGTTTGATGAGCAATGCCTAAAAGCCTTTTTTGCGCTGCTTCTACATCAGTAATAGTAACAGAATCAGATAATAACATTGCTTTTTTATAAAGTAACTCTCACTATCATTAATAAGTAAGTGGGCGTTAAAAAATATAATACAAACCTAACCCCCCACCCCCCTTTCCTACCCCTTCCCTACCAGGGAAGGGGGAGTCAAAGTCTCTCCAGTATGAAGATTCATTCCTTTTCCCTCTCCTTGTAGGAGAGGGTTAGGGAGAGGTTTTATATTTAATTGTGTCAAGCTACTTATTAAGTGAGGTGAGAATCTCGCTTTGTATTTTTTACAAAATCTGGTTAAGGTGCTGGATTAGGATAACGAGTATGAATTGCATCTATTTCTGCGAAAATCTCTTGATCCAAAACCACATTGACACTATCTATATCTTCCTGCAATTGTGCCAAAGTTGTTGCCCCAATAATTGTGCTTTTCACAAACCAACGACTTTTAACATATGCGATCGCTAATTGAGCAGGTGTAAGATTATACTTTTTAGCAATCTCCACATAAGCCTTAACCGCTTCTTGGACATTGGGTTTTAAATAGCGTTGTCCAAAACCTGGAAACAGAGATATTCTCGTATTTTCTAATTGTTGATTTTCTATGTATTTACCAGTTAAAAACCCAAACCCAAGAGGACTATAAGCCAATAAACCCACATCTGTATAACGAGAAACTTCAGCTAAACCTGATTCAAAATTACGATTGAGTAAATTGTAAGCATTCTGAGTTGTCAAAACTTTAGGTAATCCCAAATCATTAGCAATGCGAACAAACTCACTTACCCCCCAAGGCGTTTCATTACTTAAACCTAGATAACGAATCTTCCCAGCTTTAATCAAATCAGCAAAAGCCTGTAACTGTTCCGCAATAGGTACAGTTTCCCTTTCTAATTCTGGATTGTAACTTGTCTGTCCAAAGGTGGGAACATAACGATCAGGCCAATGAATTTGATACAAATCTATATAATCAGTTTGTAATCTCTGCAAACTATCATCAACAGCCTGTGTAATATTATCACGGTCAACTTTATTATTTCCACCCCTCAACCAGGAAAAAGGACGACCTGGCCCAGCAATCTTAGTCGCAACTATCAGTTGATCTCGTTGCTGTTTCTTTAACCATTCCCCAATATAAGCCTCAGTTTTTCCTTGGGTTTCACCACGAGGAGGGACGGGATACATTTCCGCAGCATCTAAGAAATTAATCCCTTGGTCTACAGCATAGTTGAGTTGTTGATGTGCATCCTCAATAGTATTTTGATGCCCATAAGTCATAGTTCCCAAGCAAATTTCTGAAACGTTGAGGTCGCTTGCACCAAGTTGGTTGTATTTCATAATGTTTAAATGATTCTCCTGATTCCATTTTGCTACAAAAACTAAAAATATCACTATTTCATCAAACTACACTAAATCTACTGATTTAACGGAGTTAATACCTGAAAAAGCATACTATCATACAAATTTTAGATATACAACTCTTTGTAGCAATTAATTTAAAATTATAAAAAATGTATCCACCAATACTCAAATTCTAGATTTTTTGTGAAATACTGCTATCTATCAAAGATTAACTACAGTAAACTGACCAAATTACCGTATTATTGAAATAGGGTAATTTTAGTCACTACTATAGGCTTTCATGTCATTGTGAATAGAAACCTAATCTAGATAATCTAGATAGACCTGTTATAGGAAAATTCTATCTGAGAAATTCTGCTCTTTTTTCGATGATAAGCGCGAGATTCTCTGTGATTTCGTGCTGACTCAAATTATTTGTGTGTGAGGTTATCAAAATGAAAAAAACCGCTTGGAATTTATTGCTTACTTTGCCGATGTCTGTATTCCTATTAGTCTTAGCAGCTAATACAAAAACTTCTGCTAGTGAAATAAGAGGAGAAAATGAAACAAAAAACAAAGAGACTTTATCACCAGTCAGCATCAATACTCCTGACTCTAACAATATTACTCAAATAATTGCCCAAAAAGAACCTTCCTCTTCATCTGATGAATCACAAGTTACATCTGTATCCCAGCTTTCAGATGTTCAACCCACTGACTGGGCCTATGAGTCCTTAAAATCTCTTATAGAACGTTATAACTGCTTAGTGGGTTCTGATACTAAATATCGTGGTAATCGGGCTTTGACTCGCTATGAATTTGCCGCAGGGTTAAATGCTTGTTTAGATCAGGTCAATAAACTTATTGCCGCATCTACATCTGATTTAGCTCTAAAAGCAGATTTGGAAAGCATACAACGACTAACTGAAGAATTTAATACGGAACTTACTGTATTACGCGGAAGATTACAGACAATAGAAGCACGAACCACAGAATTAGAAGCTAATCAATTTTCAACAACAACTAAGCTACAAGGTGAAGTGCAGTTTGTAGTTGGTGGAGTTTTAGCAGGTAATAACGTCGTTACCAAACAACCCGCACCTCGCACTATTACATTTTCCGAGCGGGTTCGCTTAGTATTAAATAGTAGTTTTACTGGGAAAGATCAACTACGGGTAACACTTTCCGGTGGAAATATTAACTCATTAGGTGGAGTACCTAATCGTAACGGAACTGGAACAGGACTTAGTACAAATAATCCCACGGGGGGAATTTTCGGAACATTTGACAGTAGAACTGCCGATAATGCTAGTCCGGCTTTTGGTGCAAATCAGATTTCTGTTAGTGGAATTCGTTATCGTTTTCCCGTTGGCAAAAAGACCCAATTTAACATTTTTGCCCAATCTGATGGAGCTAATGAAATCGGTTTAAGTGGTCCGACAAACCCATTTGAAGGATCAGCTGCTAATGGAATTTCTCGATTTTCTCGCCGGAATATGGTCTATAACTATGGGGATGTAGGCCCTGGAATTGCCATACTTCACGACCTAAGTAAACAGTGGCAATTAGGTGCATCATACAGTGCGCCTAATGGTGATAATCCCGCACCTAACAATGGCTTATTTACAGGTAGGTATGTAGCATTTGGACAGGTAACATACTTTAGCCCCAAAAAGAATTTCCGGCTAGGTTTAAGCTATGCTAACACCTATAGTCCGGCGGGTGTTTTAGGTCAAGGGGGAACAAACTTTGGTCCTGCGGCTGGAAGTAACCTAGCAAACAGCACTATTTCCACGAACCCAGCGAACGCAACTAACCGCATTGTTGATAAAGGAACAGTCGGAAATCTTTATGGACTTGGGGCATTATATAAGTTAAGTCCCAGACTAGCAATCAATGGTTTTGTTGGTTATTCAGCCCATCGTTATTTGGGACAAGGAGATGGTCAAGTCTGGAACTGGGGAGTAGGACTAACATCTCCTGATTTGGGAAAAAAAGGTAGCTTAGGAGCTATTTTTGTGGGTGTAGCACCAACACTAACTACACTTAGTAAGAATGTAGATTTGGGAGCAGGTAAGGGTCAAGCCGACAAAGATACTTCTCTGCACGTTGAGGGATGGTATCAATATAAACTGACTAATAACATTGAAGTTACACCTGGATTTATTTGGGTAACAGCGCCAAATTCAGATACTACTAATCCTGCTAGTTTGGTGGGTTGGTTACGTACCACCTTCAGATTTTAAAGCATAAATCAGGATTGACAAGATTTGAAGATTTGCAGGATTTCGTATTGATCAAAAATCTTTAATCCTGTCAATCCTTAAATCCTGGATATCCTGATATGGCTTGCGCCACGCTACTACGCTATCAGACATTTTCATTTCATCCTGTCAATCCTTAAATCTTGGACATCCTGATATGGCTTGCGCCACGCTACGCTATCAGAC
>JBAXRM010000276.1:0-4445 GCA_037131225.1 Nostocales cyanobacterium ELA583
AATAACCTGCTGGGAGAAGATTATGAGTACATTTACTCATTGCTGAATGTGGGTTTCAAAGTCTTGATTGTTCATTAGTCTGCGGAGGCAGACTTTGTTTGTGTAGCCGCGATTTCTAATCGCCGGAGTTAATCTACTTACTAGATACTCTAGTATTTGCAGTAGCCAAAGCTTCTACTAAACTACGCACAGCAGCAATCATGGCGATTTCGCTATTGAGTTGGTTAATAGCCGAACCGACACCAATACCAGCCGCACCAGATGCGATCGCCATTGGTGCAGTAACATTAGAAATACCAGAAGCACACAGTACAGGTACAGAAACCGCACGGGCAATTTCATAAGCTGCGGCTAAAGTAGGAGCAGCCTTTTCAATTAAACCCAAAGTACCGGGGTGAATAGGATTACTGCTAGTACCACCTTCAGTTTGAATAATATCAGCACCAGCTTTCACCAAATCTTCAGCCAGTTGCACCTGTTGGTCTAAGGTGAGAATATGGGGAACAGTCACAGACAGGGTAATTTCGGGCAACAAAGCACGAGTTTGACGAGTTAGTTCCAAAACTTCCGCAGCTTCAAATCTGCGTCCTTGGGCGTAAAAAGAATCGAAATTACCAATTTCAATTAAATCAGCACCAGCAGCAACAGCAGTTATAAACTTATCGGGTTCAACCGCAGATACACAAATAGGTAAATTAGTCAAGCTTTTTGCCAATTTCACCAAATTCACATCAGCAGCAATATCCACAAAAGTAGCGCCACCTAAATCAGCCGCTTTCACAATCGCAGCCACAGTAGCAGCATTGAAATTATTCAAACCGCTAATTACCTTTAGCACAGGATGAGCAAATGCACGTTTGAGGTTAGGATACATAGTCATAATTTTTCTTTTGCAACTTCTTTCAGTAGAAATATTTTTACACTAAATATAGCAATATTTGATTTTGGAAAAAAAACTCAGTCCGCTTCACTCCATTAACTAATTATTTGACAATTTAACAGAATATTGTCACAAACCATGAAAACTATTGCAACCCTACTATAGCAAGGATTATAGCACATTTTGCTTGTTATACATTCTCATTATCCTCTGAAATTATCGTCATACCATATTACCTAAAAAGTATGGGCAGAATATGGACTAAGTAGGTGAACACAATAAAACCAAACTGTGTAAAGAAAAGTAAAATCGCCCAAACCCTCTTCACTCTTGCCTCTTACCTCTTGCCTTTTGCCTTGCCATAACGACAATTTTCAACGCCAACCTACTTACATGAGGAATGGGGAACTTATGGAAAACTAGAACATTTTTTCACTGATGGGGGTCAAGACTTTCGCTCAACCATTTGCAGCAAATTAGTGTGCAATTAGGATTTGCCTGTCATCTCCGAGATTCCTACGGAGCGCTTCGCTCGCCCTAGTGAGGGTGGTATTGTTGAGCGTCTCTTTGGTACTTTTAACACAGATTTATTTTCTAATTTACCAGGATACACAGGCTCTAATGTTCAGGAACGTCTAGAGGAAGCTGAGAAAGAAGCCTGTATAACTTTACGAGAATTAGAGCGTCTGCTAATACGCTATATCGTAGATAAATATAACCAAAGTATTGATGCTCGTTTAGGTGATCAAACTCGTTATCAAAGGTGGGAAGCAGGATTAATTGTTACACCTAATTTAATCTCAGAAGAAGATTTGCGTATTTGTTTGATGAAACAAACTCGACGCTCGATTTACAGGGGTAGATATCTGCAATTTGAAAATCTCACCTATCGTGGTGAAAACCTGGCTGGTTATGCTGGGGAAAGTGTTGTGTTGCGATTTGATTCCAAAGACATTACAACTATCTTAGTTTATCCCGGTTCCCAATGGCGAAAACTTCGTGACACTAACATTAGTATAGAGAGAAATGAATATTTATGAAGTGAGATGGAAAATTATTGTCTGATAGCGAAGCGTGGCGTAAGCCATATCAGGATGTCCAGGATTTAAGGATGTACAGGATGTGATTGTTTGATTATTGTATAGAGAAAAGTAAATATTTATGAAGTGAGATGGAAGAATAAATATATGAATCTCATCTATCAATCATCAAATAACAATCCTGTTAATCCTCTAATCCTGGTTATCCTGATTCAGACAAATTCATCAAATAACCATCCTGTAAATCCTCTAATCCTGGTTATCCTGATATGGCTTACGCCATGCTTCGCTATCAGACAAAAAAATTCTAACTTTTTGACTTTTGACTTTTGACTTCCCGAAGGGAGTCCTGATTCGGACAAAAAGATTTTTATGCAGAAATACAACCTGTTCCCTGGCATTTTTGATATTTGGATATTCTCAAAGAACCATGAGGTTGAATTTATTTAAATCACAAAAATATCCACAGCCGCAATCTATTAAAATTAATTAAAATTATTTATTTATCAACGATGATTTTATACAATAGTTAAAAAGACTTTTATAAAAGGTATCTGTAAAAAAAATGTCTAAAACCGTTGCTGATGTGATGAGTCGTGATCCTATCTTCGTCCGTCCTCAAACTCCTTTAAAAGAAGCTATCCAAATTCTGGCAGAAAAACGAATTAGCGGTTTACCTGTAATTAATGACACAGGTAAATTAGTCGGAATTATCTCAGAAACAGACTTGATGTGGCAAGAAACAGGGATAACTCCCCCTGCATATATCATGATTTTGGATAGTGTGATTTATTTACAAAATCCTGCCACTTACGAACGAGATTTACATAAAGCTTTAGGACAAACAGTAGGGGAAGTCATGAGTAAAAATCCCCTAACTATTTCTCCTGAGAAATCATTAAGAGAAGCAGCAAAACTAATACAAGATCACAAAGTTCACCGTCTCCCAGTTCTTGACAATACAGGTAAGGTAATTGGTATTCTGACTCGTGGTGATATTATTCGCACTATGGCTGCTGATTAAAAAGGCAGGGGAGAAATATTGTTTTGCAACGGACAACGGACAACTGACAACTGACAAAGGACGATTAAATGAGTGCTTCTGCTGATAGTATAAAAGAGTTACTTGGTTCTGAAAATTTAGGCGATCGCTTGCGTGCAGTCAATCAAATTCGAGAACTAGAACCCAAAATTGGTTTAGAATTAGTACAAATTGCCATTTGCGATACCAGTGCGCGTGTACGTTATTCTGCCGTAAGTCAAATGGATACCCTGGGAACACAGGATTTACAATTATCCTTAAATCTCTTACGGGGGTTACTTAATGATCCTGAACCAGATGTCCAAGCAGCCGCCGCAGACTGTTTGGGTGCGCTAAAATTGCATGATGCTTTTGAAGATTTACAACAGCTTTACCAGGAAACACCAGAATGGTTGGTAAAGTTTAGCATTATTGCGACATTGGGAGAACTGGGAGATCCGCGAGCCTTTGAATTACTCACCCAAGCGCTTGCTTCTGATAATGGTTTAATTCAAACTGCGGCCATTAGTTCTTTTGGTGAGTTGGGAGATCCAAAAGCCGTTCCTCTTTTAGTTCCATACAGCACTAATACAGATTGGCAGGTGCGGTATAGAGTTGTACAAGCTTTAAATCATTTGGGTGGAGATGAGGCTAAATCAATTTTAGCAACTTTGGTTAATGATGAGGTAGAAGCGATCGCCAATGAAGCAAAAAAAGCTTTGCAGTTAGTTTAATTTAGTAGTTGCGTTTATTCGATCAAGCGCAACTAACTGCTAACCTGATTTTCCTCAATAGCTTGATTTTTGATTGACATACAAATTTTGGTTATTAACCCCCATATACTTGCGGCCAAGTTGTTAATAAAAATACGATAACTGCACTAATAGCTAAAACACCTTGAATCAAATTCCCCACAACCGTACCAACTGTAATTCCTATACCAGCTTTCACCGCAGGCCATAATTGACGTTGGTAAAGAAACTCACCCACAATCGCTCCTAACAGTGGTCCAAATAAAATTCCTAATAAGGGTCCACCAAAAGGTAAAGCGGGCAATAATCCGAAGAATCCCAGTAATAAACCCACAAACGCGCCAATTTGTCCCCACTTACTAGCACCGGCTTGTTTGGCTCCGATGTAACCAGCCAAGAAATCAACTCCTGTACTCAGAAGTAAAACAATGATTGTCACAATCAGGGGAATTTTAATAGCTGCAAAGGAATTACTGGCGATTCCCCAAATAATAATAGATATTAAAATCAAACTGCTTCCAGGTATAGCTGGAACTACAGCACCAATAATCCCTACGAACATCACAGCAATTAACAGCCAATAAATAATTTGCATAATTAGAAAATAGTAGGTTGGATTAAGCGACAGCGCAACCCAACAAAGTTTAAATTAAATGTTAATCTCGTTCCCAGTCTTCGACTGGGAATTTTCATTACGCCCCACATTCCGCAGGTGTTTTTTGAATTTTCGGAATTATCCATAACCCAATGAT
>JBAXRM010000277.1:0-4391 GCA_037131225.1 Nostocales cyanobacterium ELA583
AATAACCTGCTGGGAGAAGATTATGAGTACATTTACTCATTGCTGAATGTGGGCTAAAACCCGAACGATGAACTGGATTTTCCCCATTCGTTCTCAAGCAATCTCTCTAGTTTATTGAGTATTTATACTTATTTTTCAACCCGACTGTTTTTTTGGACAGAGACAATGGCTGACAAATAGTTATTTTGTACTATATTTTGAATTCCAAAATCGGGGCTAATACTTTATTTTTTTCAAAATGAGAATTGCTGGTCTAAATAGGGCTTGCTGAAAGAATGTAAAAGTTTTTGATATGAATATTTAATAACCCTGTGCGGGGTCATGAACAAGCTGGTTAAACGTCCTTGTTTAGTCATTTCAGTGGATCTATTTAATCAAGGTGCATCTGGCTTAGTCGTTGTGTTACCGATTACATCCAAAGATAAGGGAATTCCTTTCCACGTAAAAATAAACTCTCCAGACGGAGGAATTAAAACCCAAAGTTTTATTAAATGTGAAGACGTTAGATCAATCTCTGTGGAACGTTTGGATAAGTGTTGGGGAACTGTTTCTTCAGAGACACTAGCAGAAGTCGAAGACAGGCTGAAAATTTTGATGGGATTGTAGTTTATTGCTTACTATTTAAAAAAAAATTACCAATGCTCCAATACCAACCCATCTACATAATCAAAATCCGTATCATCGGTAACTAATATCCACCTTTTTTCCAAGCATTGAGCAGCAATCCAAATATCATTCATTGGAATTGGTCGTCCTTTCCGCTTTAGCATTAAACAAGTTTGAGCATAGATAGAAGTTGTTTCTCTTCCCAAGGGTACAACTATACAAGTTGAAATAAACTCTAGATAACGCGGTAAATTTTGCAATGGACGGGATGAATTTTCCGCCCCAAATAACAATTCTCCTGCTACCACTAAAGGTAAAATAACTTCTGGTAACGTCAATACTCTTTCAATAATTGCAGTGTCACCATTTAAAAAACGAACTGCAACAGAAGTATCTAAAGCAATTTCACCACTCATTTTTATCTACCTGCCGACATTCCGCAATTGACTGTTTTATCTCTGTTGCTTCTGCGTCGCTTAAAATCCCTGCAAACCTTGCCAGGGGATGATCTTTCCGTGTAGCTTTTACACGATGTAAATAATCTAGTAAAAGTTGCACAATATCATCAGGAGTTTTTTCGAGTTCTTGGATTAATTGCTCACGGTTTGTCATATATTTAAGCCTTCAAAATTAATATCAATAGCGAAATAATAAGTTAACAATTACGCTATTACATTGATAATTTATACCCCTTGTCATCAATATAATTATCAATGTTTTGCAGCATATGAGTCAGATACTTAACTACATTTTCTTTGTCATCAATCAAGTATCTAAATACTTTTTCATTATTATTAGCGTTGGTGATTGGCTGATTCCAAATAATTTCATTTGATGCATCACAAAATGAAACATTTCCATGAGCTAAATCACATCTTATTTTAACTACAAAGTTAAGGATTTCATCTATCTCTTTAGCAGGAACTCCCAGATTCCCGTAAAAACCATACATATCTATAAGTTCTTTGATGGTTTTAGCGTCTAGATTGCCTGATATTGGAATATTAGTTGGATCTAATGTAACTACCTCATTCTCTAAAACCGATCTAATTGCATCTTGAAGATTATTTGCTATAGTTTCCTTCTTAATATAAACATCTCTAAAACTTTTGCTAAGGTCATTTAATGCCCATATTTTCTTCATTTTTGGACTTAAATCTCTGTAAGTTAACTCATCAATCAAAATTGCATCATGGATTGCAGTTATCCCATTCCTAATAGAAGATTCAATTAAGTTGTATAACAGTAAATAGCAATGAGATTTTAGAATTTTCTGAATATCACTATCAACTGTGTACTCGCCTGAAGGAAAAATTATTGAATTAGCAGAAAAAGCCCCAAGCTGTTCAATTCTATCTACCAATTCAAAATATTTATCAATCTCGGCTACTCGCTTGTGAAAGTCCCTTATAAACTCTTTCATAGACTGTGGCTAAGAAGCTTCTCCTTAACATAGTCAATTCTCTGCTGCATATTCTCCGGCTTATGGGTTTGATAGCGACCAACGGGAATACGGAAAGAATATGATTGAGTATTTTTTTCGCCAGTTTGCCATAAGTCTGTAATAACTAAATCCGGTTTTTGCTTGAGAGCCAAGTGAGAACCAACTGAGATGGCCTCAAAGTAAGGACGTGGAGTTGAATCTGAATCATGATATTTTTTGAAACCACTTGGGAATGTTTTTTCCACAAAAACCAACATTTGCTCAAAATTACGCATTTTTTGGCTTTCTTCTTCTTTTGTAAAACTGGTATTCTTCCAAATTACATATTCGTCAAGAAATCTAGCTACTCCTGTCCGCTCAAGATCAGGATGGTTTTTTACATCAGAGAGACGGAACTTTGGATAGGTTTCCGAAAACGCAAAAAACCTGAGAACAAGTTCAGCTTCTTCATTCCTGCTCTGGAAATAGCTATAAATTGGACAGAGATTAATAAAAGTTTCATGCTTTGAACATTCAAAAACAAAATCAATAAAATCACCTCTATATACGCCTTTCCTAGTTTCCATAGGAGTTAGGTCAAGGCTACTAGTGTTGATTCTGTCAAACATATCATTTCTCACTCTTTCATTAGCTTTGTCTGAAAGAACAATCATTCTAATAGGAGTATTCTTAAACTTTCTCTGACGGGATGGTGCAAAATCTTTAAAGTAGAACCCGTTCAAGGAATCTAATGTTCTCAGGTTTTTTAATCGCAACTGGTTTTTTATAAAAGCTGCAAGAGTTCTAACTCTCTGAGAGCCATCAACAATTTCTAGCTTTCCAGATTCTTTAATTTCAGCCACAAAGAGCAGGGGAATTGGCAAACCAAGAACAATAGATTCAATTAACCTAGATTGACGAGTAACATCCCATACAAACTCCCTTTGATACTCAGGCACATAAATTTCACTAAGATCGTCATCATCCTTTTCTAAGTATTTATTGACTATAATTTCTATGGTGAATTCTCTGGTGTTATAGTCAATTTCTTGCCTTCTATCCTCAATTTGCTGTTCTGCTGTACTAATGCTGTCTTGCTGAACCGCCTTAATCATAAAACCTCAAACTTCATTTAAACAGTATTATTTAAAATAATAACAATATGTGGTAATGAGTGATAAAAATACATTGCCTTTAGGGTTTGCTGCAATAGGATATGATTTATAAGTTTTCAGGGGCGATCGCACTCCTATAGTTTACCTCATGCGTTAGCGAAGCTTACCACAGCGATCACTCCCATGCAAACAAAAAAGTGAGTTGTTTTTAGACAAAATCAGCGAAAATTTTGCTATATCCCCTTATTTTTGAAGATTCCTCATTCTCACTTTATCATCTTCAACAACGCTGAAATGCCCATACCAATCATCACGCAGAGCAATTACCCTGACGACTTTTTCAGCTACTACTGCGCTAGACGGTGCTTTAATCCGAAATAAGATGATGCCAGTTGTAGCAGGTAATTGTGAACGAAAAGCCAATTCTCCAAAGTCTTTATCAAAGGTTAAGAGAATACGGTTTTCTGCTTGGGCGCGGCTTAATACTTGAGGATCAGATATACCAGGTGAATCTATTCTAATCCAGGCTACATCGTGTCCGTTTTGTCTCAAAGCTTCAACAGCATCAAGAGGGAAGTTTTCGTTAGCAAGGAAACGCATGAATTAGGCCGGAATAGCGTAGATTTTTTCAGATTTTAGAGAAGCACTAGCATAGGCAAGACAGGCTTGAATGTCTGCAAGGGTAATACCTGGATAATTACGCAAAATTTCGTCATTACTCCAGCCTTGAGACAGAAGATCGATGATAAATTCTACAGCTAGTCGTGTTCCTTTGATAATAGGTTTACCGACTAAAATGTTTGGGTCAATGGTAATTCGAGATTGCCAATCCATAGGTACAAATATGTAAAGGTGTTTATTAGTGTTCTACTTGAGAGGCGATAGCGAAGCGCTGCTGCAAGCAGATCGCTCTCCTAATAGTTTATCTCATGCGTTAGCGAAGCTTACAGAAGTTATCGCTTGCCTCTCCTACCTAAAGACCATTGTCAGAATCAGGATGTCCAGGATTAAAGGATTAACAGGATAAAAATAGGGATTAATTTATGGGCGTTGCTTATTAAGGGTATGAATTTTAGTCTCACGCAAAGGCGCAAAGGCGCAAAGGTAAGAGTTTTAAAGGTTCAATTTGGGAATTTCATACCTCAATTCAGCAACGCCAATTTATGATATTTTTTTAAGTTTAGGACTGACATATAACTCCCGGTTCGCCCATTTTTTAGGGAGTTAGGAAAAATGTGCAGATAAAA
>JBAXRM010000278.1:0-4386 GCA_037131225.1 Nostocales cyanobacterium ELA583
GTGGCGTAAGCCATAGTGTCGCTGTAGCCTTCTTTGTTTTCGCTACGCTCAAATAAATTCTGGCTACGCAACTCAACTCACGCGCATTCATGAGCCAGCGCTGTAGACGGGGATATTGTCGTTTATACAATCAGAGAATTGGATTTTAAATCAACAGGCGACAATATATAAAAAAAACCAGAATTTCTTAATTATTCAATCTTTATCGTGTTTACGAGAAATTTTATTTTCCTATTATTTCCGGATATTGACGCAAAAAATCAGTAATGGTAAAGAGTTAAGGAATTCAAACCGGAAAATCAATGCTTTAAGATATGTCTTCACATTGAACACCAAACTGAGTATTTCTCAGAAATACCTTTGATTTTTACTCGCCAAACCACTGAAAAATAAGAAATCAGCAATCAGCAATCAATCACATCAGTAATTGTATTTTGCAGAGGACTTGTTAACGGTGGCACATTTGAATGATGATCACTTACTTTCCCCAAAACGGGAAAAAGTTATCACCAATTCCCCCACTTCAATTAGGGACATGGTAGACAAAAAGATTCAAATTATCCACTCGCAAAAATTCCGGACTTCAGTTTAAGACAGTTCAGAATTGAGCAGCAGCGCAATTATAAAAGCATACAATCAGTTGCAGGTTAGTTGAATAAAGCTGGGACAGCAGTAGCTTTATCAAGCTATATAATCAAGTTCAAATGCAGTTGGTATCTACGACTCGCAGTTTCGGTGATAAGTTCCCAGTTAGTTTTAAGGTAGTCAGAATTTTGATCTAGCGAGTTGCTTGCAGCAGCGCTTCGCTATCGCTTTGAAAATTGCCCTTATTGCTTAAAAACTTAAACAGCTTGGGAGTTACACTATAACCTCCTCATTATGATCTGTCAAGCAATTACCTCATAAAGTTTTTGGGCAATTATTCAGAAAACCACAAGTTAGCAATTTCCTCTCAAAGCTGAACAGTTCACATACGGAAATTTAAACCGATTTAATTTTTTAGAAGATACTTAGCTATACGGACTCAGCTTTGATTATATACCGAAGTATCCGTTTTTCTCAGAATATACTACGGCAATTGATAAAAAATAATAATAGTTATTCCTACCGAATCAGCTTAGTGAATATTACTGCAATCTTACTCTTATGAATACATTATATATAAATAATCAGCAATCTGATTATTCAATTAATGACAATACTGCCTAATAAATAAATAGCTATCAATAACAAAATTAGATAATAATTAAAGGTTCATGGTGATACAGTTTTTGCCACACACATATAGCTAGATGTGTTTTTTTGTTTAAAAGTGAATATATTGATAATTTCAGTGAATATATAAAATCTAGTGTTTAATCAATTAATCATTTTCCTAATTATCGAATTATTCCTCAGTTTATATTTGAATTAATCTTTATTTTATTTGGGCATTATAAAATCTTAGGTTTTTTGTGTAGCAAGCGTTTCAGCTAAAAATAGTATTTCATGAATTTCGTATTTTTGAGATTAAAATTTTATTTTTGCTTGGTATATATGGATTTAAATACTATTTATATGCTAGGAGCATGAATAAATTTTATTGGTAGTATTTTTGCTTTGTATGACAATAATAGCATCTGCCATTGAGATTAAAGTGGGGGGTAACACCCCTCATTTTTTCCAACTGGGGACAAAACTCAAACTTGCACAAGACATAAGTAAATATCTAGATAAGTTCAGTAAATTTAACTTAAATCTTGCCACCTTGGCAGATGACATTTGCCAGAAAAAATAGTATAAATAAAAATGTGGCTTGTGAAATTAAGAAATTAATGATTTTCCTGATTCCATTCAACAATTGTGAGCTTTTACAGCAGAAGCAGCAAACGAATGGTAAGAAGTTATACAGCAGTAACTAAGGACAAGCAGAAAATTTCAACTTGGAAGTTTCAACAGCACACAATCGCATCTACTAAAAGCTACGTCGAACTCAATTCCTCCAGGTAGAAAACAGACAAAAGGTAAAAATTTACCTTTGATTTATTGGTAAGTATAAATCTGAAGCCCAGACTCAATTAATACATATTATTTCTGTGCGCTATAGATATTACTAAATGAATACTGTAAAACTGCCCAGAAAATCAGGGTATATACGGCAAGGCACAAGCAGTACACAGGCTTGATTAAAACAATCAGGTTTGCAACCACAGGTCAGGTTATGAAAAAAATCATCAGTTCAAATGTTTCAGTTCAACAGGTAAATTTAGAGATGCAGTTCTCTGAACTCCATTCCTGTCAGGTATCCGTGTTCGTAAGTTCTGTAATTTGGGAAAAAATTGTTACTCGTTTCTACCTCTACCACCAATTGATTATTTATAGATTCCGGTTATTCCCGCAACAGTAATTTGGCTAAAGCTGTTTATTAACTGCAAGACCATCGTATTTGCAGAAACTGGACTAATTTATTCAATTCACAAAAGAACTAAGATTATGAATCAAGATATTGCTGGTAGTGGTAACAACTTAGAACCAAAAATCCATCCTGAACAGTTAGACCAGGTAGTTGAAGCGATTTTAGCAGGGAAGTATTCTTGGGCTTGTGTGTTAATGTTGCGGTTCGTTGGGTATAATCCCATGCACTATATTCCTTATCGCACTTATAACCGCATCCTGAAAGAGAATGCTCGCATGAGTCGTTCTAATACACAAAATAATGAAACTCTCAAAATTGCTAAACCAACTACAGAGAAAAGATCCGAAAGCAATCTGGCATCTAGCTGTTTAAGCAAGATTAAAGATATAGCTTATATGGAAGTGGGTGGTAAGCAAAAGGCAGATGCACGCGCTAACAATAGGGAAAAAAAGTCGGCATAGTTGCAGATAATACAGCAATTGCTTGTTACTCAGGATCAGATGAGGGAAAATGTGAGTACCTGCAATTACTGAATGCGTTGTAAAAATCTGCCAGAATGGCAAATATACACTGGTAACATCTTATAAATTAGAAATAGCAACCTAAACAAAGGTTCATGGCAGACAAATTGCATTTTTCCCAAAAAACTGTTTGTGTCTGGACATGAAACACATAAGCTGATTGCTTGAGCATTCAGTTTCTGATTAATTACATAAATTCTACATCAAGAATGATGAACCATAACTAACGGTGGTTCTCTTTTCCTATGGAAGTCTGAGTAGTTTTCAATTGGGGTGGTGGATTGCCCTAATCAAATTGAGATGGCTATACAACTTCTACTACCAAATTTTCTGTGGTTAAGGTCTGGCTAACTTTAGTTACAAAGGTAGATGAGGAAAGAGAAAAGTTATGGTGAAATCATTTTCTTACTTTCACATTATTGACGTTATGTCAAACAGAAGGGTTGGTTAATTCGGCCTTGCTGAATTGAGGTATGAAATTAGAAAACTCAAAATCTAAAACTTTGCGTCTTTGCTCCTTTGCGACTTTGCGCGAAACAAAATTCATACCGCCATTATGCAACGCCGTTAATTCTATTAAAAAATTAAAGATAGTGTGTCGAATAAATCACATTCTTCCAAAAACCTGTAGGATAAGAATTGATCATTACATCTGTGAGTTTTATTAATGTTAAAACTTTATCATTTTCCAATTTCTCCAAACTCACGCCGAGTCTGGATCACACTGATAGAAAAAGGATTAGATGTTGAACTGGTAGAACTCGATCTTCGTGGAGAACAGTCTAAACCAGAATTTTTAGCAATTAACCCTTTTAAGCACATTCCAGTTTTGGTAGATGACGGTTTTAATGTGGTGGAATCTTTAGCAATTTTGGATTATTTAGAAGCTAAATATCCAACTCCAGCAATGTTACCAACTGATGCTAAAGATTTAGGAATTGTGAAAATGGTGGAAATGGTAAGTGCGAATGAGTTATTCCCCACTGTTTCCCAATTGATGCCAGTAATTTTTAATTTACCAACACAAAATGAGGCTGCAATTGAGCAAGCTAAGATAAAAATTAGCACAGTGTTGCAATTTTTTGAGGGTATGCTTGATCAGCGTCCGTATTTTGGCAGCAATCATCTAACCTTAGCCGATATTGTAGCAGGAACTATTGTACCCATGTTGCTGTTAGCAGGTATTTCTTTAGATGAGTATCCCAAAGTAAAAGCGTGGTGCGATCGCTTGATAGCACGTCCATCATGGACAACTACTCAAGCGTCACCAGAAGCAATAGAAGGATTTAAACAGATGTTAATGGCAAGATCAGCATAAACGATTTATTTTAATTCTCGACTTTTGGACAAAATACTGTTCAAAAGTCGGGAATCTTGTGATTAAGGGCAAAAATATAATCCATAGACTTCAAGGGTGTTTGATAGCGTTCACGAAGTGTGCCGTTCGCGGTAGCGTGCCGGAGGCATCAG
>JBAXRM010000279.1:0-4356 GCA_037131225.1 Nostocales cyanobacterium ELA583
AATGATTATTAGTCTTATTAAAAAAATAGAAAATTAAAATTTTTCCCCTGTTCCCAGTTAAGAGTTCCCTGTTCCCTTCTCTCAATTTCTCGGTTTAGCATAACAAGTACCGAAGAGCCAAAAGATCAAAGTAATTTATTTGGATCATTTTATAGAGCTTCTAACGTTGGTAGTATTTCTGGTACAGGGTGTACAGGGTTGGGTTTAGCTATAGTCAAAAAATGTGTTGATCAACATCAAGGTGAAATTACATTAGATAGCGAAGTACAGCAGGGAACAACATTTACAGTTAGGATTCCTTTGTAGCGGTATGCACTTGAATGAGATACAGTCATAAGCCCCCTCCTCGCTTGCGGGGAGGGGGTTGGGGGTGGGGTTATTGTATTTCACTCAACCAATAACCGCTATATCGAAATAATCCAAGCCAGCCGTAAAGCGGGGAGTTCCCTGTGCTAATAATTTACTGAGGAAGCACAATTCTCATAATAGTTTGCTTCTCATAGATACTCTCAATAGACATCTCCAGAAAAGAATGTAGAGACGTTATATGGAACGTCTCTACAAGGGTTATAGCAAACGCACATTTAATATTTGGAGATGTCTAATGGAAAATTCTCCTCCATGCAGTTCTACCAATCTTTACCTGGCCACAACTTCAACTTCGACAATGATCCGTCTGTTATGGGTGGCTGCATTATCTAAAGCTGCTTCTAATTTTTGACGCAATCACACTTTGGCAATTCCCACCGATGAACCTAGATTAGCAGGTTTCACAAAACATGGATAGCCTAATGCAACTTATTTAAGGGGATTGTTACAATAAACGTTGTTCCCCTACCTAATTGACTATTCACCGCGATCGCACCTTTATGTAAATCCACACATTTAGCTACAATTGATAATCCTAAACCAGTACCAGGAATATTACCTACATTTTTAGCTCGATGAAAAGATTCAAATAGTTTAACTTGATCCGCTTCAGGAATACCAATACCTTGGTCTTGAATACTAAAAATTACATTTGATTCTGTAGTATCTAGGTTGAAGTTAACTATAGCACTATTGGGTGAATATTTAATAGCATTAGAAAGCAAATTGCTCAAGATTTGTCGCAATATTTTTTTATCAAAATTACCAATTATATTACTTTGAGAATTACTAGCAAAAACAATTGTATGATTTGAGGAACTTAGTTGTATTTCTTGAGTCAAACTTTGACAAAAAGGTACTAAATCTAAAGGAGCAGGTTGAAAAGCTAAATTTCCTGTTTCTGCCTTGTTAATTAATAAAATGTCATCTAATAGTTGTGTGGTATGATTGACATAGGTTTGAATACATTCTAAATGTTCTCTCTTGCTTTTCTCTTCAAGTCTATGACCAAAATTTCTTAAAATTTCGGCTGAGGAAGAAATTACAGCTAAAGGAGTACGAAATTCATGGGAAGTCATAGACACAAAACGGGATTTTAGTTCACTGAGTTCTTTTTCTTTTGCTAATGCTTTCTGAATTTCTTCCTCAACTTGCTTCCTTTGTGTAATATCTTCGGCAATACCAACTACTCGATAAACTTCCCCAGTTGCATCTTTAAGAGGGAAAGCTCGATCATGAATCCAACGTATTGAACTATCAGGTCTTTTAATGCGGTATTCAGTATCAAAACCGTTTTTCTTATTCTGCACTGTCATAATAAATTGTGGAAGATCATCAGGATATACAGCGTCTGTAAAAGACTTAGGATTTTCATACAGACTGGTACAGGAAAGACCCCAAATTTCTTCATAAGCAGGACTAATATAGATTATTTGCGATGTTTCTGGGTCAGATATCCAGAAAATTTGGTTGAGATTTTCTGCTAGTTGGCGAAACTTTTGTTCACTTTCTTGCAGTGCAGATTCTGCCAGTTTGCGATTAGTAATATCATTACGAATGGATAAATATTGCCAAGGTTGGCCATCAACTTTAAGAAACGGAATAATAGTGGAATCTACCCAATAAAAAGTTCTATCTTTAGCCTGGTTTCTGATTTCTCCTCGCCAAACTTGACCACTATAAATAGTATTCCAAAGGTTTTGGAAAAATTCTTTTGAGTGATAACCAGAATTAACTATTTTATGAGTTCTGCCAATTAATTCTTCTTTGGAATATTGGGACATTTGACAGAAGTTATCGTTAACATAGGTAATTTTGCCTTGGGGATCTGTAATGCTAACAAGTGCAGATTGATTTAAAGCATATTTGAATTGTGATAATTCCCGCAGTGATTTTTGTAGCTTGGCTTGTGCTTTTTTACTTTCAGTAATATCCTGACAAACACAAATTAATTCGCCATCATGAGTGATGGTTAGTGATACTTCTTCGTTAAAGGTACTACCATCACGTCGTTTTGCTGTTGCTTCTCCACGCCAATATCCTGTTTCACCCAAAATAGGGAAAACTTTCTGTTCAATACGTGCTATTTCCTCTGGCTTATATAGTTCAGTCCAATGTTTACCAATTAATTCTTCGGCTGTATCATATCCGAACATTTGGGTATGGGCTTTATTCAAAAATATAAATTTATTATCACGAAGTATGGCAATACCATCAATGGTTGCTTCAATTGCTGTTAATTGCTTTTTCAGTGTTTTTTCTGCTTGGATACCTCTTTGAATTTCTAGCAGTAATTCATGATTTATTTGCCGTAATTCTGTGGTACGTTGAGCTACGCGATTTTCTAATTCTTCATTGATTTTTTTCAGGTTAATTTCTGCTTGCTGACGTTCCCACAGTTCCTTTTGTGCTTGTTGATAAAGTTGAGATTGTTGAATGGCGATCGCTATTTGAATAGATAATTTTTCTAGTAATTCAACTTCTGTAGATTCCCAATTTCGCGGTTGGGAACATTGATTAGCGCACAGTAACCCCCAAGGTTGATTATTATAAACAATTGGCACAACTAAATTAGCACGAATTTGTACTTGGTTCAAAAGCTGAAAATAACAATCAGGAAATTCAGCAGTATAAATATCCTCAATTCTTCCCACTCGGCCATTAATATAGGGTTGTAACCAACGCTCGGCAAAGCATGAATCATCAATGATCCGACCCAAAATAGATGTTATTCCTGGTGCTAAAGACTCAGCGATAACTTTTCCACTCCCTCCTGATTCAAATTCATAAATTATGACGCGCTCTATTTGCAAATACTCCTGAATTTCTGAGACTGTAGTTTGCAAAATATATTCTATATTCAAGGAGTTACGAATTTTTTCTGATAGGGTAGCTAAAAGTTTATTTACGTTTGCCTGTTCTATTAATTTTGATGTCCGTTCCTGAACTTGTGTTTCTAACTCTGTATTTTGCCTTTCTAATATTTCAACTTTTTCCGATTCTAATTGATAAATTTTATTTTGTAACAAACTAACAGTTTCATACATCTCCAATGGATCAAGAGAATAAAGTACACTGCTTTGAGTGACAATTCCTACTAATTGATCCCGATTTCCCAACACTACCAAACGTCTGATGCATTGCCGTTCCATTTGTTGATTGGCTTCCCATAAAGATTCATGGGGACGCATACAAAACAAAGGCGCACTCATCACAGTATGAGCCTCAAGTTCTCTAATATTTAACTCTAAAGCTTGAATTTGCACAATATCTCGTTCTGTGACAATACCTATGGGTTGAGAATCTGATTCTGTAATTACCACACAACTAACAGAATAATCTGCCATTAATTGCGCTAACTTTAATATAGATGTTGTAGGTGGTGTTTGAATCACTTCAGAAGTCATTGCATCACCAATAGTGCGGATTTTGAAAAGATCCCCAGCTTGTAGTAATTGACGTATTGTTGTTGGCGTTACTAACCCTACAATATGATCCTGATCATCAACAATAACTAGATTGCGAATTTTATGTTGACGAAACAAATTCAGGACAACAAAAATATTTGTAAATTCTGATTTTTTCAGAGTTACTGGATTTTTAACCATGACATCTGCCAGGGTTACTGACTCCAAATTCAGACCCATTGCTGTATATTTGACAATATCCCGTTCTGTGAAAATGCCAACTAGTTTGTTATTTTTATCTGCTAAAATACAACTGGCTTTTTCTGCTTGGTTCAGCAAATTAATATCTGATTGCGATACAGTTAAGGGAAGATGACAACTATCACGAACTTGACTCATAAGCTGGATAGCTTCCATTGCTGGAGTTTCAGGAGAGAGTATTAAAGGACATTGGATAATACTTCTCTCTATATCTGATAAAGTAGACACAAATTTGTTAGTCATAATTAACCCAGATGCGATAAGTTCCCTATTCCCTATTCCCTATTCCCTATTCCCTATTCCCTATTCCCTATTCCCT
>JBAXRM010000280.1:0-4316 GCA_037131225.1 Nostocales cyanobacterium ELA583
ACTAGATATTCACGATATCTCAGATGTCAGGGAATGTCTCGGTTAAAAGTATCAGCAAACCGAATGGCAAATATAAGTAGTCGGACAAAACTAAATTCACTTGTTGAGATAGGGAACAAGCGACAGAGAAACCAGTTGTGTGATTAATTCTGTCTCATTGTTTAATACATTAATTATCATTTTCAATGATTTTAATTGATGTATAAAAATTTCCCGTACAATCAATGGCGGCGTGTACAACGTCGCTTTTTTATATAATTTTCTTGTACAATCACTGACACACAAATTAACACTCGTATAGTAAAATAGTACAAATTATTCTTTACAAAACTATGACAAGTACACCTTTAGAGCCAAGTTTGAAGGATAAAGTCTTTGAAATTTGTGAAAACTTACATAGTAAAAATCAAAAAATAAACAGAGATATTGTACGAGAGCAATTAGGCGGCGGAAGTTTTAGTACAATCTCTCCTTTGATACGCGAGTGGAAAGAAATCAAATTTGTACAGCCTAATAGCCCAAATGGTACAGAAATAGAGCATAAAGGTACAGAAACAAGTACAGAAGCAGGTACAAAATCTCATCTTGTGTTGACCCAAGAATCCGTAATTACCGACACAACAGAAGATTTAACCGCTACATCATTAAATCCTGCTTTTATCCCTGATAGTGATATAAATAGTATGGTTCGGGCTGGGGCAGAAAAAGCCGCTGGGACATTAATTGCTCAGGAAGCGATCGCCACTCATTTTTACCAAAACCCTGATGAATTACCGGCTGATTTAAGAGCGCAGTTGGAGGGTGCGAGGGGAAATTTTACGCAATCACGCAGCAACACAAACAAAGCTGCGTACAATCCTCAGAACCTGATCAATTTAGCAATGCAGAAAATCAAACAATCCCAAAGAGAAGACGGACTAGAACTAATTGGTTGAAATTAGCTTTGAGTGGTTTCTTGCTGGCCATAAGTTCATTCAATCCCCTGTCAATTATCTTGGCTGTAACTTCTGTGTTTCCTAAGTCATTCTCTAAGAATGGGGGAGTGGGGGAAGTAGGGGGAGTTGGGGGAGTTGGGGAGGAATGTTTTGAGGTTGAGGAATTTCAAATTTACAGACAAGCGGAATTAAACCGGACCACAGCATCATTACTCGCTAATGGGGCAATTTTGATTGTCGGGGAAGAGGGGAGTGGTAAGTCTGTACTGGGTAATGCCGTTGTTGAGAGATTAACTGACGATGGGTTTTTAGTGGCTTTTGTTGAACCAACTACTCCCAAACAGATGCTACTGGAAATTGCCCAACAGTTTGAACTTCCCACAGAAGACATCGAGGGGAAAAATCTGACTATGGATAAACTCAAAAGAGCGATCGCCCAATTCCTTTCAGAGAACACAGCATTTATTGTCCTCGATGACGCTCAAAACTGTGACATGAAATTTAGAATATGGTTAAAGCAATTACGCCGTAAAGGTGTACCAATGTTAGTGTTGGCAACTGACCCGCCCCGCAGCGACATCTTTATTAATATTCCCAGAATCGAACTGAAACCCTTACCAGAAAAGGCAATCAGACAAATCATGAAAGCAGCAGCGCAAGAAAGAGCGATCGCCCTAACGTCTGCCGATTTATCAAAACTTCAGGAACGCGCTGGGGGTAATCCGATGTTAGCTATTCGTGCCATCGAGGAGGAATATTTAGGTTTAGATATTGAAGGGGCTGATCACAGAAGGTACTTTGACATCACCCCATTAATTTTAGTAGTGGGGGTAATCTTTGTAATTATGCGCTTTATTGGACTTGGTACTAATGACCAAGCACTATATATATTTGGTGGTATTGCAGCAGCGATATTCTTGGGACTCTCCCGACTGCTTTACAGTTTGCCTCAAGAGGAAAGGAGAATTAGATAATGTTGGGAATATCTCACCTATTAATTAGTGGGACTGCGGCCAGTTTATTACTGCAAACTGCGGACCCGGTTTTGATTGTTGTTGGGGCAATTGGTGGTTTATTACCAGATGTTGATGTTTCCACCTCACCGGCTGGCCGCCTATTTCCTTGGATAAGTGGGTATTTTCAGGAAACAATGCCGCACCGCAGCATGACTCATTCTATAGTTGCATCGGCTGTTATTGCGATCGCCTCCTACGGAACAGCAATATTTATACCTAAGTTAATTCCCATAGCATCAGCTTTAACTATTGGTTATACGTTTGGCTGGTTTGCCGATTGTTTTACTCGCGGTGGTGTGGAGATGTTCTGGCCTTCACCTGTTAGGTGTGTTTGTCCTGGGAATCGGAATTTGAGATTAAAGACAGGGAGCAATGCTGAATATTTTATACTTTGTATATTGGTGGCGATCGCTCTATCAGCTTTTAGCATCAATAGTAAGGGAGGAATATTAACCCAGTTTAATCGTCTAATTGCCTCTACATCAGGGGTACAGGGTGTGTACAATAGTTCTGGAAGTACCCATAAAATTGTTGCTAATATTAAGGGAGTTAGGGCGGGCGATCGGTCAAAGGTTGATGGACAATTTCAGATTATTCAACCTAATGGGACTGGATTTATAGTCTTAGAACCTAAGACAAATAAACTATATAAAGCCGCAACTGAACCTGATAGTCAGATTGTTATTGAACAAATTACCGCAGATGTTTCTACACCTGCTATTACTACTATTGAATCGGTATTTGTGGAAGATCAGATTATTGGGGAGGCGATCGCTAAATTTAATCGTACCAATACAAATGTATTTATTAGTGGTGATTTGTCGGTTGAAGATTTTGATACTTCAATTTTACCCCGTGACCCTTACCAATTTAAGTTTATTGAGGCATCACCTAGTAATATTGAGTTAGAGGCTGCACCACTAAAGGTTGTGATGAAATTCTTGGGAGATGAATTCGCAAGTGGCAGTTTACAAATACGATCAATTGTTAGTAGTCAATAATTATGATTAAAGCATTGCCACAGGGTAAAGCTATAAGTAGTGAGACAGAATTAATTACACAATGTCATTGCGTTAGCCATATATGGAACGAAGTGAAATGAAGCAATCGCAAGGGTTGTGATTGCTTTCCTTCGCTCGCAATGACTGTAAATATTTTTGTCCAATTACTTATAACCAGTAGTTTTTATTTTTCACCAGAAGCTACAATGAATTTTAATATTAGTCTTTTATTGATATTTATGCCAGAAGTTACACGATTTTACGGAATAGTTATCAAAATTTTCTTTGGTGATCACCCACCTCCTCATTTTCATGCAGTTTACGGTGAGTATAATGCCTTGGTTGGTATTGAGTCTTTAAAAATTATTGAAGGAGATTTACCTAGTCGTGCTGAAAAAATGGTAATAGAATGGGCTACATTGTATCAGAAAGAACTGCTCAATATGTGGAATAGCCAAGAGTTTAGTAAACTGCCACCTTTAAAATAATGGAGAGTTTTGATGAAACCTGCTCGTATTGTTTCTGCTCAAGCTATAGATGATCATAACTTGATCATTAAGTTTACAAATAACGAACTAAAAAAATATGATATCTCTAAATTATTAGATAATCCAATGTTTTTTCCTTTAAAAAATCCGGCATTTTTCAGAAATTTTATCATTGATTCAGGTGGTTATGCGTTGGTTTGGAATGAGGATATTGATATCAGTGAATATGAACTTTGGCAAAATGGAATCAGCATTACAAAAGAAGGGAACTCTTAACTCTTAACTGGGAACAGATAAGAAACACTCATTTGCACCAGTTTAGGGACTTCCAATTAAAAAAATACCCAAAAATTTCTTGTGGTGCGGGACGAAAAGCCCGCTAATCATCAAGGACGAGCAGGACTTGTGATGTCTTTCGGAAGACGGTTAAGAATGGGAACATACCATTTAATTAAATCATAGGTTTTTTGGATAATCGGTAATTCTTCCATTTAACTTCTAATTAATTTTTTAAACTTACAGCACTTCCTGATGTTATGAGGTACAGTTTTTTATTGCCAAACCCGTAGGGGCGCAGGGTCTGCGCCCTCCATTCTATTTCATGAGAACGAGAATTGCTGTATCAAGTTTCAATATTAAGTTAATGTATTTAACACACGCAAAGTTTTTACTAAACAATAATTGTTTTTTAGTAAATTAATTTTCTTTGGTCATACTGTTTATAGTATAGCTGATAAAAAATAGAAATAAAAAATTATTTTCTACCCATGAAATCCCGATTTTCTGATATTAATTGATGATTTTTTGACAAAATAAACCAAGAAGTTAGTATCAACAACGCCAGAGAATGGAAGTTAGTATCGTTAGTATCAACAA
>JBAXRM010000281.1:0-4243 GCA_037131225.1 Nostocales cyanobacterium ELA583
AAACGAATAATTTAAGTTGGAAAATATGAGATTTCACTACATATTTACCACTACCCATAGTATTACATTCCGGTGGACACAAGTTGGACAACAGATGTAACTAATTTGTCTACGTTTATAGGCTTTGATAAATGTATTTGATAGCCAGCTTCTAGTGCTTGCTGCTGATCACAATCTCTAGTATAGGCAGTTAAAGCGATGTTGCCCCTTTCTCTTCACCAAGGCTTTCTGCTTTAACGATGCCACCATGTATCTCGACGAGATTACGAACAATTGCTAGTCCCAGCCCTAATCTAATCCACCAAATTTTCCTACAGAACTGCTATCCGCCTGTTTGAAGTAATCAAACACATAGGGGGATCTAAAAATATTTGATACACCATGAGGAACTTTTGAAACATCCTCTTAGGTATTTACCTCTTGTAGCAGCCTAAAAAATAGTTAATATAAAAATATTTCGCTCAAATCAAATATTCAAATTATGGAATTATATTTAATCCGTCATGGTATAGCCGAAGAACATCAACCAGAACTAAAAGATGAAGAACGACAACTTACGCCCCAAGGAAGAGAAAAAACCGAGAACGTAGCCCAACGATTAGTAACACTAGGTTTACACTTTGATTTAATACTCACCAGTCCCCTAGTTCGCGCTTACCAAACAGCAGAAATACTCATTGCTGCTGGACTGAGTTCCCAGTTAGAAGCATCAGATCATCTTAGCTTTGAAGGTGAGATTCAAAATTGGCTGCAAGAATGGCTAAAACCCAGAAATTATCCTCATAAAACCCAACTAGCATTGGTAGGCCATGAGCCTAGTTTAAGCCATTGGGCAGAAATTCTCTTGTGGGGAGAAGCAAAAGAGAGCCTCATCCTCAAAAAAGCAGGTATGATGGGAATAAAACTACCAGATGATGGTTCAGCTTGGGGTCGGAGTCAAATGTTCTGGTTGACACCACCCAAATACCTGCTTTAATAGTTGTTACATTCGCAACTATTATGGTGAAAATAGTCTCTGGTGAGTTAGCGTGAGCAAATATTTTACAAAGTAAATGGTGTCGCCATGACGGTATGCGAATACAAGCCTGGTTTAGAAGGCATTCCCGCAGCCCAGTCGAGTATTAGTTATGTAGACGGGCAGAAGGGAATTCTAGAATATCGTGGTATCAGGATTGAGGAATTAGCCGAAAAAAGCACATTCCTAGAAACTGCATATCTCTTAATTTGGGGTGAGTTACCAAATGAGGAAGAACTAAAAGCATTTGAGCATGAAGTTCTCTTCCACAGACGCATCAAATACCGGATTCGGGACATGATGAAATGTTTCCCTGAAAGTGGTCATCCAATGGATGCTCTTCAATCTTCCGCTGCTGCTTTAGGTTTATTCTATTCTCGTCGAGACTTACACAATCCAGTTTATATCCGCAATGCTGCTGTTCGCTTAATAGCTACTATTCCCACGATGGTAGCAGCGTTCCAGTTAATGCGGCAAGGTAATGATCCGGTTAAACCCAGGGATGATTTAGACTATGCTTCTAACTTCCTGTATATGCTCAATGAGAAAGAGCCTGATCCTTTAGCCGCTAAAATCTTTGATATCTGCTTAATTCTTCATGTTGAGCATACAATGAATGCTTCTACATTTAGTGCTAGGGTCACAGCTTCCACCTTAACAGATCCTTATGCGGTAGTTGCTAGTGCTGTAGGTACTTTGGGCGGTCCATTGCATGGTGGAGCGAATGAAGAAGTAATTCAGATGTTGGAAGAAATCGGTTCTGTAGAGAATGTTGTCCCTTATGTAGATAATCTTCTCAAAAACAAAGCCAAAATTATGGGCTTTGGGCATCGTGTTTACAAAGTCAAAGACCCCCGCGCTACAATCTTACAAGGCTTGGCAGAGCAGTTGTTTGAGAAGTTTGGGTATGATGAATATTATGAAATTGCTGTAGAAATGGAACGGGTAGTTTCGGAAAAACTGGGTGGTAAAGGAATTTATCCTAATGTTGACTTTTATTCCGGTTTAGTGTATAGGAAAATGGGAATTCCTACAGACTTGTTTACACCAGTATTTGCGATCGCTCGTGTAGCTGGTTGGTTAGCACACTGGAAAGAACAACTGGTAGAAAACCGGATTTTCCGTCCTACCCAAATTTACAATGGTCGTCACGAAATCGCCTACACTCCCATTGACCAACGTTAACTGACAAACAACTCAAATCTAGATTTTGGATTTGCAATTCAAGTCCTCTAGTGGACAGATTGATAACTGTCACTCGATTTTGGATTGATTTTGGATTTTGGATTTTGGATTGACTGCACCCTAAAGTGTAGAAGCTCGAAAATTTTGGATTTTGGATTGACAATTTTTCCGTCTTGAAGGACGGGGCTTGTACCAAATTTTTTTAGTCTAAAAGCTAAAATCTAAAATTCCCGGTCATATCTTCCCTTGAGGCTTGTATTCCAAAATCGCAACCCGCTAAAAGTTCTCAAAAATCAGACAATTTGGATACAATAGACGACCGTTGCCAATCTGGAAACGGCTAGTTTGTCTTGTCTAACGACTTAATGGGGAAACTTTTGCCCATTTTCCAACTTACCAATCATCAATTCCCAATCCCAACCATAAGTAGAAGTTGTCTTGTGGAGTCTCGTGGTGAAAACCATCCAAGGATATACTAGACTCATGAATTGGCAAATGTATTGAACTTCAATCGAGCATCATCTCAGCAGAGATTGTTACTGGATTGTTACTGAAAAAATGAAAATGGGAATAACTGATTTCATCCTTCAATACCTTCGCCATTTTTTGTAGGTTGGGTTGAATGAAGGAAAACCCAACGTATTTGTTGGGTTTCGTGCCTCAACCCAACCTACGAATCAAGAAATTTTTTGATTTGGCTAAAGTATTGATCCTTCATACTTGTTGATCAGAACGTTGACTTAAAGAGCAGCAAACATGAATCCAGGAATTGACCTCCAAGGAACTTTTATTCAATCTGTTAGGGACTTAGGCGTACCCCCAGGAGCAGCCAAAGCCCTATGGATGCCATTACCAATGGTTCTGATGCTAATTGGGGCTACAGTCGGCGTACTAGTTGCCACATGGCTAGAACGGAAGATTTCTGCGGCTGTACAGCAACGGATTGGGCCTGAATATCAAGGGCCTTTTGGATTGCTAGTGCCTGTAGCAGATGGTCTGAAGCTGGTATTTAAAGAAGATATCATCCCCGCCAAAGCAGATCCTTGGCTATTTACCATCGGTCCAATTATTGTCGTCTTACCAGTATTTCTGTCTTATTTAATTGTGCCATTTGGACAGAATATCATCATTTCTAATGTGGGCATGGGCGTGTTCTTGTGGATTGCATTATCTAGTATTCAGCCCATTGGGTTATTAATGGCAGGCTATGCCTCCAATAATAAATACGCCCTATTGGGAGGTTTACGGGCAGCAGCGCAGTCCATCAGTTATGAAATACCCTTGGCATTGAGTGTACTAGCGATCGCCATGATGTCCAACAGTCTCAGCACCGTTGACATTGTGAATCAGCAATCTAACTTCGGTATTTTAGGCTGGAACATTTGGCGACAACCATTAGGTTTCATGATTTTTTGGATCGCCGCATTAGCAGAATGTGAACGCTTACCCTTTGACTTACCAGAAGCAGAAGAAGAACTAGTAGCCGGGTATCAGACCGAATACTCAGGCATGAAATTCGCGCTCTTTTACCTCAGTTCCTACATTAACCTGGTACTTTCTGCCTTACTAGTAGCAATTTTGTACCTTGGTGGTTGGCATTCTCCCATCCCCCTGCACCTGATTACTGGTTGGTTAGGAGTTAGTGAAAGTGACCCGGCAATTCAGGTAGTCACAGCGGTTATAGGCATCACGATGACCGTAATTAAAGCCTACCTACTAGTATTTCTGGCCATTCTCATTCGTTGGACAGTACCACGAGTCCGAATTGACCAATTGCTAGACTTAGGATGGAAATTTCTTTTACCAATAGGCTTAGTAAATCTCCTCTTAACAGCCGCCTGCAAACTAGCCTTTCCCTCGCTTTTCGGTGGGTAAGGGAATTTTAGATTTTAGATTTTAGATTTTGGATTTTGGATTGAATCTGAAAATCTAATATCCAAAGTCCAAAATTGTTTAGATTTTGGATTGAGTCTGAAAATCTAATATCCAAAGTCCACAATTGTCAAAAGAGATAGGCAATTTTGGATTGAATCTAAAATCTAA
>JBAXRM010000282.1:0-4241 GCA_037131225.1 Nostocales cyanobacterium ELA583
TAATTTTTAACTTTTTTGATAGGCTGCTTTTGGTGCATTTAATTGAGTTACACCTACTGTTGAAAATTATATCAAATATTTGAAAAAAATCAAGAAAGTGTTCATCTCATCACCTCCCTATCGGGTAGGTGAGAGGCTTCTACTGTTTAAGCTAAACTAGCCAATCTTTCGGCCAATAGTTTTTCCAAAGAAATCAAAGCCTTGGTGAAACCATCAATACCTTCTGCGAGTTTATCAGAAGCCATGCGGTCAGCATTGTGCATTTGATCAAAAGTAGCTTTATCAAGAGAAATTTTAGCAATTGATAAACCGGCTACCTTAGCAGGATCAAGTTTGCGGGGTAATTCGGTAACAGTATTTTGCAATTCTGTTAACAAACCGGGAGAAATAGTCAGCAAATCACAACCAGCTAATTCTGTAATTTCGCCGATATTGCGGAAACTAGCTCCCATTACCTCAGTTTTATAACCAAACTTTTTATAGTAGTTATAAATGGTAGTCACAGATAATACACCTGGATCTTCCGCTGCGGGGTAGCTATCCTTGCCAGTATCTTTTTTGTACCAGTCAAGAATCCGACCAACGAAAGGAGAAATTAGGGTGATACCAGCTTCCGCACAGGCGATCGCTTGGTGCAAACCAAATAGTAAAGTTAAGTTACAGTGAATACCTTCTTTTTCTAAAATTTCCCCGGCTTTGATACCTTGCCAAGTAGAGGCAATTTTAATCAAAACCCTCTCTTTAGAAATACCAGCAGCTTTATACTGAGCGATTAAATCCCGGGCTTTAGCTACGGTTGCATCTGTATCATAAGATAACCGAGCATCCACTTCTGTAGAGACACGACCGGGAATAATTTGCAAAATCTTTAATCCAAAAGATACGGCCAAGCGGTCGAAAGCCAGAGATACTACCTGTGTTTGACTAGCACCAGCGCCAGCATCTTTCTTAGCTTTAAGTAAAGTTTGATCAACAATATCTTGATATTCCGGCATTTGTGCCGCAGCAGTAATTAATGAAGGATTAGTAGTAGCATCTTGGGGTTTAAACTGTTCAATTGATTGAATGTCTCCGGTATCGGCTACCACAACGGTTACTGCCCGTAGTGCTTCCAGTAAGTTCTTAGCCATAACATACTCCTTAATCAGTGGTCAGTGGTCAGTGGTCAGTTGTCAGTTGTCAGAGAATAGAGAGTAGAGATTAAGAATTTTCCCAATCACCAATCACCCATTGTAAATTGTCAATTACCCATTTTAGATGCGTCATGCTGTAATTGGCTGTCCAATAGAATGCACTTTAATTAAACTTGTTGTTCCTGGTGTACCAATGGGGACACCGGAAGTAATTACAACCTTATCTCCTAGTTGTACTAAACCACTTTCGACAACGCTATTTACGACATTCACAAACATTTCTTCAGCATTGTAAACAGGTTGAATCAGTAGCGGTTCTACACCCCAAGATAAAGCTAATTGACGGTAAGCGGTACAATCAGAAGTAAGCGCAATAATTGGCGTACTAGGACGGTATTTAGAAACCAGTTTAGCTGTACTTCCTGAAGTGGTATTACAGAGAATTGCTTTAGCACCAGTTTCATAAGCAATGCGACATACCGCTTGAGATACGGATTCTGTCACCGTGATACTACCGGCTGTAGGAGTCCAAGAATGTCTATTTCCTTCTTGTAATGCCGTTTCTGTTTTTAAAGCGATGTTGTGCATGGTTTGCACCGCCATAATTGGATAATCACCCATTGCCGTTTCCGCAGATAACATGACTGCATCTGTACCATCCAAAATAGAGTTAGCAACGTCGGTGGCTTCAGCGCGAGTGGGGTCGGGGGCGCTAATCATGGACTCTAACATTTGAGTAGCTGTAATCACTGGCTTACCAGCTTGATTACAACGACGAGCAATTTCTTTTTGAATTAGGGGAACTTCATAAATTGGTATTTCCACCCCTAAATCACCACGGGCAATCATAATGCCATCAGCAGCTTCTATAATAGCATCTAAGTTTTCTAAGGCTTCAGCCCGTTCGATTTTAGCAATCAGGCGGATTTTTGCCCCAGCCCCTTCAATCATGCGGCGTGCGGGTTCGAGGTCTTGAGGCGATCGCACAAAGGACACTGCCACCCAGTCTACTCCTAATTGTATCCCAAATCGTAAATCAATTAAGTCTTTTTCTGTAATTGAACTCACAGGTAAAGGAGTTGCAGGTAAATTTACACCTTTGTGAGAAGAAATCAAACCGCCAATATTTACATGAGCGCGAATTCTATCAGCGTCACGACTGGTAACAGTTAATTTCACCCGACCATCATTAATTAAAATCGGTTCACCACAGCGAATCATGGCGAATAGAGTTGGTAGGGGTAAGGGTAACTCATCAATAGTTTCTCCCTGCTCTTGTAGGAGAAAAGTCACCTCGCTACCAGCTTGTAGCATTAGCCCTTCTATTGGTAATTTTCCCAACCGAATCTTTGGACCACATAAATCTTGCATAATTGCAACTGGTTTATGTAAATCCTTGCTAATGTTCCGCAGATGATGAAAAGCTTGGCCGTGAACCTCATGAGCGCCATGAGAAAAATTCAACCGCGCCATATTCATTCCCGCTCTCACCAAAGCTTCTAACTTCTCAGGTGAAGATGTAGCTGGACCAATAGTACAAACAATTTTAGTGCGACGCATAAGTTATGTAAGGAGTAACGGTAAAGTAGTACACCCCGTTAAGCCCTGAACAATTTTAGATTTTAGATTTTAGATTGGAATTACAGCAGTTTTTGAGCAATTGCACTCCAAAAATAACTCTCAGAATAAAACCTATTATTGGTTTTGATCATTACTATCTGCAGCACAATTAATAGCAATTTTCTGTAATTAAATACAATCCAAAATCCAAAATCCAAAATCCAAAATTGAATCACCTAAATCAATCCTTCTCTCTGTGCCATGGATAACATTAAGTCAACGACGCGGTTGGAGTAACCCCATTCATTGTCATACCAAGAAACAACTTTGAAGAAGTTGGAATTGAGTTCAATACCTGCCCCTGCATCAAAAATGCTGGAATGGGTATCACCTTGAAAATCAGTGGATACGACTTCCTCATCTGTGTAACCCAAAATACCTGCTAAGTCACCTAACGCGGCTTTTTTCATCGCGGCACAGATTTCTTTGTAAGAAGTAGCTTTGGTAGTTTTGAAAGTTAAATCAACCACCGAGACATCAGGAGTAGGAACTCTAAAAGCCATCCCAGTTAACTTACCTTTCAATTCTGGTAACACCAAAGCCACCGCTTTAGCCGCCCCTGTAGCAGAGGGAATAATATTTTGACCTGCACCTCGTCCACCGCGCCAATCTTTACGACTGGGACCATCTACCGTGGGCTGAGTGGCTGTTGTAGCGTGAACTGTGGTCATTAACCCTTCAGCTAAACCGAAGTTATCATTAATGACTTTAGCAATGGGGGCTAAACAATTTGTAGTGCAACTTGCATTAGAAACAATTAAATCTTTTACAGGGTGAAACAGGTGATGATTTACACCCATGACCATTGTTTTTACTTTCTCTGGTTCTTTTGTCGGTGCAGAAATTACAACCCGCTTTGCACCTGCTTTCAGGTGATTTTCCGCCCCAGCGTAATCTGTGAACAGTCCTGTAGATTCGACAACGTAATCTACACCCAATTTACCCCAAGGTAATTCTGCGGGATTTCGCATTGATACACAAGGGATAAAATGACCGTCAATGACAATACCGTCTTCTCTGGCTTCAACGTTGCTTTTCAATCTACCGTGTGTAGAGTCGTACTTGAGGAGATAAGCAAGGTTATCGGGGGGAACTAAATCGTTAATACCGACAAACTCAATGTTAGGGTTAGTAAGACCGGCGCGTAACACAAGTCTACCAATACGACCGAATCCATTGATACCAATTTTCAACTTTGTCAAAATTAAACCTCCTGTGTTGAGAATTTCAGCAAAGGTTAGCTGGCCGGGTTTATTTTAGTCTGACTTAGCTGATTCTTACAGTCACAAAAGGCATAAAGCTGATTTAACTGGCATATTTTAAGGTTTTGTTTTTGGTTATTGGTTATTTATGATCATTTGGCTATTTTTTCTAAATAACCGTGTATCTGTATCTTCACCACCAGGTAATTAAATTAAAATTTTTGTCACTCCAAAAACAAAGCCCCCTCTAAATAAATAGAGGAGGCATTGTTGTTAAATAATAAAC
>JBAXRM010000283.1:0-4178 GCA_037131225.1 Nostocales cyanobacterium ELA583
TCTTGGACATCCTGATATGGCTTGCGCCACGCTACGCTATCAGACATTTTCATCCTGTCAATCCTTAAATCTTGGACATCCTGATATGGCTTGCGCCACGCTACGCTATCAGACATTTTCATCCCGTTAATCCTTAAATCCTGGACATCCTGATTCAGACACTTTAATCCTGTTAATCCTTTAATCCTGTAAATCCTGATTCTGACATTTTCATAATCATTTTTCTGCAAGTTATGACTAACCCAACTGAATTACTTAATCATCGCTATGGTCATAATAACTTCAATCCAGATATTCCCTGGAGTGACACCTTAGCAACTCTGTTATCCCATCGTTCAATTCGTGCTTATTTACCTGATGCCTTACCCCCAGGAACTTTAGAAGTTTTAATTGCTGCTGCTCAATCTGCTTCTAGTTCTTCCAATTTGCAAACTTGGAGTGTAGTAGCAGTTGAAGATGCAAATCGCAAAGAAGAGTTATCAAAACTGACTAATAATCAAGCACATATTCGCCAAAGTCCTCTCTTGTTAGTATGGTTAGCAGATTTAGCCAGACTAACTCACATTGCCGAAAATCGCGGACTACCTCATGAAGGTTTAGATTATTTAGAAATGTTTTTAATGGCAGCTATAGATGCCGCATTAGCAGCATAAAATGCGGTAGTGGCAGCAGAATCTATTGGATTGGGAACTGTGTATATCGGTGCATTACGAAATAAACCAGAAGAGGTAGCGCAGATATTGAATTTGCCTCCTCATGTAGTTGCTGTTTTTGGTTTGTGTGTAGGCTATGCTGATCCAGTTGTGAATGTGGCAATTAAACCACGTTTATCTCAATCAGTGGTGTTACATCGAGAAACATATCAACTTGCCCAACAAGAGCAAGGAATATCAGAATATAACCAAATCATGGAGAAATTCTACAATTCACAACACATGAATATTCCTGGTGATTGGTCGGAACATTCTAGTAAAAGGGTAGCATCGGCTGAATCTTTATCTGGTCGGCATAGATTAAAAGAAATTCTGAATAGTTTGGGTTTTAAATTACAATAATTAACTTTTGTAACAAGAATATAAATCACAAGAAGTTGTTAACTAATAGTCAAAAATAAATTTTTCTTATTGTTTGATGTCAGCAATTAATATATTAATTGCCAAATTTTCTGTGAAATAAATCCTCATAAACAAGTGGGGATTTTTTTATAGATATTTTCCATAAAATTCTTCTCAAAGATACTTGCATTTTTTATCTAGTTATGCCACACTAAATTAAAGCTACGGTATTCCTACCGATTTACAGTAGATTGTACCTGGAAACACAGATTGGCACACAAGCATATTGGTAGTAATGCCAGATGCTTGTTTACTAAAACCTTCTGTCCAGAAAGATTCAAGTAAAAAAAAGCGAATAATTTCTGTCAATCTTAAAATTTCCTCAAGCCGGAAAATAAATATGTGAATTTTCTCAGAATTTCGGCTCAGAAAAATCCTACACAAGCATTGTCTATTTTTATTTGACAGATTTACTCCAAATAACCAATCAAACATCCACAATTAAGAGGTTTTGATCATGACTAATCAAGTAAAAGGAATGCAATTAAATCTTGAAGGACTGCGAAAGTCTTTTGGAAATAAAACTGTTTTACAAGGAATTGATTTAGAAATTCAACCAGGAGAATTTGTGGCTATTGTTGGTCGTAGTGGCTGCGGTAAAAGTACAATGTTGCGTCTAGTTGCTGGGTTAGATGCTCCTAGTGGCGGTGATGTTTTGTTAAATGGCAAATATTCTGATAAACCCATTAATCCCGCTATCCGCATGATGTTTCAAGATGCTCGTTTGTTACCTTGGCAACGAGTATTGGCAAACGTAGAGTTAGGCTTAATAGGTAGTAATTCCAAAGTTTATGCCAAACAAACAGCTTTACAAGTGCTGCGTGAAGTAGGATTAGAAGACCGCGCTCATGAATGGCCTTCCGTCCTTTCTGGTGGACAAAGACAACGCGTAGCTTTAGCCAGAGCCTTGGCCAGTAAACCTTCTTTATTACTACTAGATGAACCATTGGGAGCGTTGGATGCTTTAACTAGAATTGAAATGCAGCAATTATTAGAACGTTTGTGGCAGGAACAAGGATTTACATCACTATTAATTACCCATGATGTGGAAGAAGCTGTGGTATTAGCAGACAGAGTAATTTTGATTGAAAATGGTCAAATTAGTCTGAATGTGAAAATTGATCTTCCCCGTCCACGAGCTAGAGGAGATGCAAAGTTTGCGAAGCTCGTAGAGAAAATTTTAGATAGAGTTATGGGTAAACAAGAACCACTACAAACTGGATCTTCATCATCGTCTTCTTCTTATTTATTGAGTTCTGTATCTACCTAAATGCCATTACTAGAAACTGTTTGGAACAAAAATTATGACTATCGCCATAGAAAGTCTACAAAAAGTCAAATTCGCACAGATAGGCGTTCAATTAGTCAACCTGTGGTGTTGTCTAGGCTATCCTTATATTTAGATCAACACCGGAGTTCATACCCAGAAATTTTACAGATGCTTCTGAGATTATTTAGAGTTAGTAGGTGATATTGGTGAAAATAGAGAAAGCCAACTTTTCTCAACTTCTCTTTTCTAATCTTAGGGTTTAAACAATCTTGGTATTTGACTGATAACTGATATTCTCTACATGGCTTACCAAGCATTACTGTCAGTTATTTTTAGGTTTCTTCATACCGTGTTGAGGTAGATTATTTTTTCTACCTCACTTTCTTAAATATTTAACAAAACTAGAAAATGTTCACAAAAAAGGGGAATTCAATCATGCTGAATTGGGAAACTAAATTAAAATCATGGAAAAACAAACGGATCACTCGTCGTTCTGCTTTATCCGCTTTTAGCTCCAGTTTACTCTTATCTGCCACAGTGTTTATTTGGAATACACCCCAAAATAGCACTCAACAGCAAGCAATTTCATCTACTGGCAGTGCAACTAACACAAATAGTAAGCTAATTGCTAGTAATGACAAAAAAGTAGTCCGAATAGTTCGTTCTAAACAACTTACAGCCCTCGCAGTTTTAGAAAAAAAAGGCATTTTAGAAAAACGATTAGGAGCTTTAGGCTATAAAGTCGAATGGCCTGAATTTGCTGCTGGACCACAACAGTTAGAAGCTTTAAATGCAAATGGACTTGATATTGCGTCTACAGCCGAATCACCTCCAGTTTTCTCTCAAGCAGCCGGAGTTCCTCTTGTGTATTTAGCAGCTAACTCCTCTGATGGTAGAGCAATTTCACTTCTAGTTCCTCCCAATTCACCTGTTAAGCGATTCAAGGATTTAAAAGGCAAAAAAGTTGCTTTCCAAAAAGCATCTATTGGACATTACCTCACAGTTAGAGCGGCAGAAAAAGAAGGTTTAAAACTCGCTGATGTAACTTCAGTTTTTTTAGCACCTCCAGATGCTAACGCCGCCTTTAGCCAAGGTAAAGTAGATGCTTGGTTTATTTGGGAACCATTTGTTACCAGAAATGTGCAAAATAAAGTGGGTCGGGTTTTACTAGATGGTGGTAATGGTTTAAGAGATACTAACAACTTTTATTCCACCAATCGCAAATTCTATCAAGAAAATCCTCAAGTAATTAAAATCTTTCTGGAAGAATTACAAAAAGCACAAGTTTGGTCTAAAAAGAATCCTAAAGAAATTGCTCAGTTACTAACTGGTGCAACTCAGCTTGATGCCCCAACTTTAGAAAAAATGCACGACAAATATGATTTTGCATTAGTACCAATCAACGAAAAAGTTATCAAGAAACAACAAGATGTTGCAGATAAATGGTATAGCTTGGGGCTTATACCTAAGAAAGTAAATGTTAGAGATGGGTTTTTAACTCCTCAACAATATGCTGCAATTACTCCCAAGGAAGTGCTTGCTAAAAAGTAGCAGTTTATAATAGTTTTACTTCTGTTTATTTTTGGGAGAAAGTAAAAAGAAGTAAAACTTAGAGGATGTTTGAAAAGTTTTTAATGTATAAATTGACCCCTCTTGTAAACCTCTCCCCTGCAAGGAGAGAGGCTTTGAAAACCCCCTTCCCTTGTAGGGAAGGGGGCAGGGGGTTAGGTTTTTGGAAATTATCGGTTTCATCTAATACTTTATGGCTAACGCCACGCTATGCCTTCGGCACA
>JBAXRM010000284.1:0-4139 GCA_037131225.1 Nostocales cyanobacterium ELA583
TATTACTTTTGACTTTTGATTTTTGACTTTTGACTTCCGCAAAGCGGTACTAGTGGGTAGGTCAAGATTGGATTTACCAGAAATTTTAACTGTATTAGGTTTATATTGACGTATTACCTTGAAAATAGTAAGATTTATCATGTAAATAGTAATATATGCCTTATGTGAGTTGGAGGCTGGAACAATGCAATCTCGTTCGTAAAACTAGGACTTGTCGGTAAAGTGAAGTCTGAAACCCTTAAAATAACCGGGGCATTTTTAACTCACATAAGGCGTAATATGTACTTATAGTCACTAAATTTTATGCCAGCAGAATTTCCTACCCCAGACAGCTTATGGATTATTACTGAAGAAGTGGCAGAAACCTCAACGACGACTATTAGCGGTGCTAGAAGTAGTGGTGATACAGGTGGACTACTGGGAAGTAAGACTACAGAAGAACAAATAATAGTTACTAAAGAAAAAGACAAAGTAATAATTACCAGACGAAAAGTTGAGGTAACAAAACTCAAGCAGGAAATGAGAGGATTTATACAAGCCATGCGAGAATGTTTGGATGAAGCTGATACCGATGACTCTAAAATCCGCCTAGACGAAGTGGAAGTTTCTGTAGAAGTCAATGGGGAAGGACAACTGAGTTTATTTGGAACAGGGGGAAAAGTAGGCGGTAAAGGTAGTCTAACTTTTAAATTCAAGCGACAATCATAGATTAAAATGGGTAAGAATTGGGCAATTAGTATTGGCATTAATCAATATGACAACCTGCAACCGCTAAACTTTGCTAAACGGGACGCAGAAGCAATGGCCGCTTGGTTTCGGGAAGAAGCCAAATTTGATCAGGTGTTTTTGTTTACAGCGGACTCTCCACCCATTCCCGCTAATACACCAATTCCCACTCAACCAATTTACGGACGAGTGCGGCGATTTTTGCAAGCACAATTTGAACAACCTCTATTAAAACCAGAAGATAATTTATGGTTCTTTTTCGCTGGACATGGTATGCGTCATGCTGACAAAGATTATTTAATGCTTGCAGATAGTGATCCTGGTGCTATTGAACAGACAGCTATTTCCGTTGAATACATTACTGAAAGATTGCGTCGTAGTCGTGCTGATAATGTAGTTTTGTTATTAGATGCTTGTCGAGAAGAAAGTAGTCGTAGCGGTTTGGGAATAGGTGAAGAAAAACATCAAGGAGTGATTACTTTTTATTCCTGTGCTGCTAACCAAAAATCTTGGGAAATTGCCGAATTACAACATGGTTCATTTACCCATACACTATTAACAGGTTTAAGGTTACATGATGAAGCTAATTGTGCCACTGTGGAACGATTAGATAGATATTTAAATTCTTATGTTCCTCAATTAAATTGTAGTTATCAAAAGCCAATTCAAAATCCTTATCTCAAGGCAGAACCGCCATATAAAATATATTACATTTTGTTAGAGCAATCTGCTACTCTTAAAGATGTTGAATCATTAAAATTACAGGCATCCTTATCTGAAAATTCTGGAAATTTTGAGTTAGCAGAACAAATATGGATTAGAGTTTTAGGTGTGTCCCGTGCTGATTTAGATGCAATATCGGCTATTCAAAGAATTGCAATTAAAAAGAATAATTCAACACCATTACCAATTTCTCAACCTGTTGGTAATTCTGAATCTCCTGGTTCATCTAGAAGTGGGGATACTATGTCATCTACACAGATACTTAAACTTGCTGAAAAAATTAAAGAAAATAATCGCAAACAAGAGGAATACCGACAGGCTGTTTTAAAAGAAGTCGAACAACAGTTTCCTCTGAATCAAAAAAGTATTGATAATTTAGCTAATTTACAAAAATCTTTGCAACTTAGTGATGAAGAAGTATTAAAAATAAGACAACCAATTTTTATTCAGAAAGAAGCAGAACATAGAAAACGCGAAGAAGAAGAGAGAATCAGAAAAGAACAAGAGTCCGAAAGAATTCGTCAACAACATCAGCAAAATTTAGAGCAGTATGAAGAGGCATTTTTAACAAAAATTGAAAGAGAATATCCCCTTCGTCAAGCAAGTATAAATAAGTTTAAAAAACTACAAAACTCTTTCCAACTCAGTGAACAAGAAATATTGCAAATAGAACGGCCAATTATTGCTAAAAAAGAAGCTGAATATCAAAAACTTCAGGAAGAAAATAGTAGCAGACAGGAACAACCTGTAAATTCTCTATGGACACCACAACTAACTCTATCTTCTATAAATCGCAGACAATTTTTAACCTATGCTGGGTTAGGAGGGACAGGTTTAGTTACTACTATTGCATTTAGTCAGGTGTTTAAAGTACAACCAAAACCACCTGAATTATTAATCTTTAAGTTTACAACAGTAACAACACTTGAGAAAACAGGAACAAAACTCAAGAGTAACCCTAATAACGAAGCCAAATATTTTAAAGAAGATTTAGGTAATGGTATGCTTCTGGAAATGGTAGAAATCCCTGGTGGTTCTTTTAAAATGGGTTCAACACCAGATGAAACAGGGAGACAAAAATCAGAAGGACCAGAGAGGATAGTAAATGTACCTGCATTTTTTATGGGTAAATTTGAAGTGACTCAAGAACAGTACCAACAAATAATAGGTAAAATCCCTCTGGTTTTCAAGGAAAAAAACGCCCTGTAGAAAAGGTTTCGTGGAATGATGCAATAGAGTTTTGTAAAAAACTAAGTCAAAAAACCGGGCGTACCTATAGATTACCCAGCGAAGCTGAATGGGAATATGCTTGTCGAGCAGGTACAACTATGCCCTTTTATTTTGGTGAAACTATTACCACCGATTTAGTTAACTATAACGGTAACGGTAATTATGGTGCTGCTCCCAAGGGAAAAAACCGAGGAGAAACTACTAATGTCGGAAGTTTTCCCCCTAATGCTTTTGGTTTGTATGATATGCACGGGAATGTGTGGGAATGGTGTCAAGATGATTGGCATGATAATTATGAAAATGCGCCTAATGATGGTGGCGCATGGACAAGTCAAAGCGGTGAGATAAAGCTGCTGCGCGGTGGTTCGTGGTACTACAATCCTGGGAATTGCCGTTCTGCTTCTCGCTACAGCCTCAATCTCGATGACTTCAACGACATTATTGGTTTTCGGGTTGTATGTAGTGGTGCGGCGAGGACTTAGTAGCCCTTTGCACTTTTGCGCTTTTGCTCTTTTTCCTTCTTTCCTTTCCCCTTAATAGCGTAGTGGAACGGAGCGATCTAAAAATTTTTATTTGAAAAAGCGGTTAGTTTGACTTTTATAAATGTGAATGCTACGACGAACTTGATTTTCTCTTTCCTGAACTTACCCGCATTCATCATCATGATTTAGTGATCATCGAATCATGGCAAAATCATGTAGATTGGGTAAAATCTCTACCTCAAAACCAATTTTCTATTATTAGACTATCAAAATCTTGAAAATCTACCACATTATTTGTTACTAAAATCAAATCATTTGTGAGCGCAATAGAGGCAATTTGACCATCAATAAAAGCAGGAGTTTTACCAACCTTAGATAACCTTGCTCTTTGCTGGGCGTGATATTGTGCCGCTTTGAGATTATAATCAAATAAAGGAAGTTGTGCTAAAATCACATCATTTATATAATCCTCTATATCTTGACGTTTTTTAGACAAGGAAAGACGTAAACAACCATATAACATCTCGTGGATAACTATGATAGCGGTAGCTGTTTCTTGTCTATATAATCTGAGCTTTTCCATTACTTTCTCATTCGGTTGAGGGCGTTTAGCCTCAGATAAGATGTTAGTATCTAGTAAATATTTTAGAGTCATAAATTAACATCTCTGCCTGGTGACTTATCTCGGAGATTTTCAAAAATATCATCATCAATACTTTCTAAATCCACTCTTTGTCTAAATTCTTGTAAAGCAGACCAAAAATCATTAACTTGTTGATTATCAGATATACAAATTGGTTTTTGAACTAATAATTGAGATTTGAGAAATTGAATAAAATCTAAAACTTCTTGTTGTTTATCTGTGGGTAATTCTCGAAAGTTTTCTAAAACTGTTTGTTCAATAGTCATAGTATTACCTCTGCTACAGCACTTCCGGCTGTTATGAGGTACAGTAGCAGCAACTAGCAAACCAGTTTC
>JBAXRM010000285.1:0-4114 GCA_037131225.1 Nostocales cyanobacterium ELA583
AATAATAGAAGATTGTCCGTATATGTGAGGCCTCAAATTGGAAATTTATAGAAACTGGAAATTTTCAAAATATAAACACAAAACAATGTTGGGTATGCCCTGTAAATGTTACTACCTCTGTACCAGTAGCTACACTTGCACCTGCACCCATACCAGTAACCACACCAGTACCCGCAGCCACACCTGCACTTAGTAATGCTGTTGCCGATCAAACTGTACCATTCACCACCTTACAGAATGCCGTAGTTCGGGGCATGGTAGCCAGTCTATCTGTACCTGTGTTCCGTGTCAGTTACACAATTAGCACAGATGGACTCGATAAACTTTACAAACAAATCAAGTCCAAGGGTGTAACAATGACCGCGCTACTAGCCAAAGCTGTAGCCATAACATTGAAAAAACACCCCATCCTCAATGCCAGCTACTCAGATCAGGGAGTTGTTAATCACGCTAACATCAACGTAGCTGTAGCCGTAGCGATGGGTGATGGTGGTTTAATTACACCAGTTTTACAAAATGCAGATGCAGTTGATATTTACTCTTTATCTCGCAACTGGAAATCTTTAGTAGAACGCGCTAGGGCTAAACAACTACAACCAGTAGAATACAACAGCGGTACTTTTACCCTCTCCAACTTAGGAATGTTTGGTGTAGATACCTTTGATGCTATTTTACCACCCGGACAAGGTTCTATTTTAGCCATTGGTGCATCTCGTCCCCAAGTAGTAGCTACAACCGACGGATTATTTGGTGTGCGTCAACAAATGCAAGTTACTATTACCTGTGATCATCGCATCATTTATGGTGCTGATGCTGCCGGCTTCTTGCAAGACTTCGCTAAGTTGATTGAAACCAACCCCCAATCTTTGACTATGTAAGCAGGGGATTGAAAATTGAAGCTGTAGCTTAATTATGCGAAGCTACAGCCAATTTAATAAAAAATATAAAAATATCTAATATTTAATATTCTAAGAACTAACATTAAAACAAACGATTAATTAAAAATTGGTGTGTATTATGACAACCAAAAAACAATTCAACAGCTTTGAAGAAATGCTTTCCGGCTCAGATGTACCCGTATTAGTAGACTTTTATGCCGACTGGTGTGGTCCTTGTAAAATGATGACACCTATTTTAGAACAAGTTAATCTTCAATTAAAAGACCGTTTACGGATTGTCAAAATTGACACAGAAAAGTATACAGAATTGGCAAGTCAATATGGCATTTCCGCCTTACCAACTCTGGTACTATTTAAACAAGGACAGCCCGTAGATAAAATTGAAGGTGTCATGCAAGCTGCACAGTTAGTACAACATCTGCAACCACAGCTTTAAATAATTTCTTTAACTAGAGATGCGAAATTCCGCGTCTCTATTACGGAAGGAAACAGGAAATTAAATAATTAAATTGATTCTGAAAAATCCGCGCTATCTTGAAGGAAGAAGATCCAAGGAGTGCGTCTTTTTATGAAAGGTAAACAAGTTTTACTTACAGGTGGCACAGGGGGACTGGGTTTAGGTGTAACACCAGCAGTTATAGCCCAAGGTGCAGAGGTGACTATTCCTTATCGCAATCCCAAAGATGTAGAACGTCTCCAGGGAATTATCTCACCTGCGGATTTTGCCAGAATTAATTTTATTCCTGCTAATTTAGAGGATGAAGCATCAGTAGAAAAACTGATCAGCCGCATGACAAAAGTGGATGTTTTAATTCATCTAGTTGGCGGTTTTTCCATGGGAAAAACCCACGAATACAGCTTTTATGATTGGAAACAACAAATAGATTCAAACTTAAATACAACTTTTTTAGCTTGTAAATATAGCCTCAAAAGTATGTTAGAAAATGGCTATGGGCGAATTGTTACCGTTAGCTCTCGCGCTGGTGCAGAACCTGTGGGAAAATTAGCAGCTTATTCTGCGGCTAAAGCTGGTGTAATAGCTTTAACAAAAGCGATTGCTGATGAAACCAAAAATACTAATATTACTGCTAATACTGTCCTCCCTAGTATAATTGATACCCCTACAAATAGAGAAACTGCGGGTACGGAAAATGCTGATAAATGGGTAAAACCGGAATCTATCGCCCAAGTTATCTGCTTTTTGGCTTCGGAAGCTGCTAAGGATGTGCGTGGTGCTACTATTCCTGTTTATGGTAATGTATAAAGTATCTAACTGTTAAATACTTTGAGTGTTACTGAATCCCAAATTAATACGAAACCGCATAGCATAAAATCTCAATGGGAAACGCAAACTTGTATTCTTGATGAGGAACAAAATCAAATGATTTACACCCAACAAAGAATTGGCCGCAAAGCTAAAATTACAACTACTTCATTAACAGGAATTCAAGTTTTAGTAGAGAAGGATAAGGATACCGACGACGATACTATTTATACACTTTTTCTCCAGCCTTGTCATAGCGATCGCATAAAAATTACCAGAAGTTTAGCTCAGTTTCTTAACATAGAAGTAACACGAGTTGATCTTACTAAACATCCTTAAATCCTGGATATCCTGATAGCGAAGCGTGGCGTTAGCCATTTCTGACAGATTGTATAACTAGCAACTTACGTTTATATGAAAAAAAATTATATGTCTAAACCTGCAATTACTATAAAAATCAAGTTATTTGCTGTTTATCAAGAAGTCTATGGTGTGAATGAATTAGTATGGAATTTTCCTAATGATACACCTGTTAAAGCTGTATGCGATCGCCTGATTGCAGAACACCCAGAATTGCAAAAATGGCGCGAACTAACTCGCTTTGGCGTGAATCTACAATTTGTTGAACCAGATACTATTCTCCAAAATGGTGATGAAGTAGTCTTAATTCCGCCGGTTAATGGTGGCTAAGACAAGGATATACTAGTAGCGGAGATTATGATAAAAAAAGATGATCAGGTTTATTTTCACAGTGATTTTGCTAATATTATTGACAGCTTGTACCAGTTTAGCATTATTACCCACACCGGAATTAGTCCAAAAAGCGATCGCACTCCAACTAGAACAAACTCAACAACAACTTAATCAACAGCTAGATTTAAACTTTCAAACATTTAATATTCAGCGCATATCTATTACTCAAGAACAACCCCTCACTATAGAAAACTTACCCGCTTATCGGGTACAGGGGAATTATGACTTTACTGTAAAATTGCCAAAACGCAGTTTTAAACAAGTCCAAAAACCTTTTGAAATTTATCTACAAATTCAGAAAGAAGGTAAAAGTTGGCGTTTATTAATACCAGAAAAAAATCGTCAAAATTCTCAATCAAAATGGCAGAGTTACTTAATTCTTTAATTGGATGATTTTTGATGATGGTAATTATTTTATCAAAAATATAAAATAATTTTATAACTTGATATAACCTGTTTGTACTAAAATAAATGTCAATTATCTGATATACTCAAAATTCTAACCGGATTAAAAAATATATCAATCTCAGATTCAACCTGTGATATCTGGTAGTTTAAGGTTAGACTCTGAATATATAGGAAAAAAATACTTCTTTCCTTAATTATTGTAAAATTCACTTAACAAACAAAGATTTAGTTTGAGAAAGTGTCATTAGATACAAAGGAGAATAACAGTGGAAGAAAATAATCAGGATAATAGTGGTAATACCGAACAAGCTTCTCAAGGAACAATCATAGTTGCTGGAATGCGTCCTATTACCACAGGGACTTTGCAAGTAGTTGATACCTTCAACTCTATGGGAATTCGTCCCATAGGTGCGAATACATTCCAAGTAGTTGATAGTATTAACTTGTCCGGTATTCGTCCCATTGCTTCTAGCACCTTGGTAGTTGCTGACAACTATTCTGTATTTGGAAATCGGCCAGTAGCACCAAATACCTTTGATGATTCCGAACTTTTGATGGGTTTTCTCGATTAAATTCACCCCTTAAATCAGTCTTTAGTGTGAGACTCTTATCCAAGACAGGGATTCTGAATTCTTACATTTCCAATATTGTTACCATATTAAATGCAACCTAGTTTTATAGATAAACTGGGTTGTTTCATTTATTATCAATAATTAATTATCCATATTAAAAAAGTAGTAAGTAGGTGAACACAATAAAACTAAACTGTGTAAAGAAATGTAAAATCGCC
>JBAXRM010000286.1:0-4080 GCA_037131225.1 Nostocales cyanobacterium ELA583
ATAACCTGCTGGGAAAAATATTTTGAGTATATTTACTCATGCTGAATGTGGGTTACGCGGCTCTGCCGCTAATGACGGGAGGCAGAGCCTCATGATCGGCATTCCTAGTCAGAGTCTAGGAAAGAGAATTACCAAGGGTTACAGCTAACTTATCAGCAATTCCCGCAATCCAATTTTCATCTTGTTTAGTATAACTGCGAGGAGCATTTGCCGCTAAAATTAAAACCCCTTGATTCCCAATTGGTTGACAAATTACACCTTGTGTATTTTCTGGCAAATAATCAAATTCGATTTTACCAGGATAGACATACAAAGCCACTAAATAAATTGGCTTTTGTGTTTCTAATACTTTTTTTAAGATTGTTCCTGGGACTACTTCCGATTTAGCAGCCAGAATCCCGCGACGTAATAAAACTTTACCTTGATAGTAGACTATAAGCGATCGCGTGACTGTATTTGTTAATAATAACCGCGATGCCCAAGCTAATTCTATTTTTGCGGACTCTGGTAAATCTGCTGCTAAAAAAAATCCCTCTTCCCCAATCAATTCTACCGTCTCAGGTGTGCGAGGCTGTACCTGTTGCCAAATTAAACCAGTTAAAATCAATACCGCACTCAAAATTACCCCCAGCACATCTCCTCGTGCTTGGGAGTTTGTCAGTTCCGGCGTTAACAACCGATTCATTAACAAAAGTACAGCACCTAAACCCCCAACAACCAAGGGTAAACGCCGTAAAACTCGATTAGGATCTGATTTAGTCATTAGTCATTAGTCATTGGGAAATATCTGCCCCCTGCCCCCTGCCTCTTACTCCTCCCCCGGTTCTAATATACGTTGGAAAAGATAACCAGTACCTCTAGCGGTGAGAATTAGTTCAGGGTTGCTGGGATCATCTTCTAATTTTGCCCGTAAGCGAGAGATATGCACATCCACAACGCGAGTATCTACATGGCGTTCAGGAGTATATCCCCATACTTCTTGCAAAATTTCGGAACGGGAAAAAGCTTCACCAGAACGACTGACTAATAATTCTAATAAGCTAAATTCCATACCAGTTAAGCGAATCCGCTCATCACCTTTATAAACTTGACGCTTATTTGTATCAATTTTGATGGTGCTGACATGAATCACCCCAGAACTGGGAATACCATTCGCACCTGTTTTGTCTACCCGTCGCAATACTGAGCGAATCCGCGCTTCTAGTTCTTTGGGAGAAAATGGTTTCACTACATAATCATCAGCACCTAATTCTAAGCCGGTGATGCGATCTGCGACATCTCCCAAAGCTGTGAGCATAATAATGGGGACATCGGATTCTTTGCGTAATTCTTGACAAACGCCATAACCATCTAGTTTTGGCATCATTACATCTAAAACTACTAGGTCTGGTTCAGATTTGCGAAATATTTCTAAAGCTTCCTCTCCATCCCCTGCTGTCACCACATCGTAGCCAATCATGGAAAGGCGTGTTTCCAAAATCCGCCGAATGCTGGCTTCGTCGTCTACTACCAGGATTTTTTCTTTATGACTTTCCAATTTTTGTCATGCTCCTTAACTAAAATCTTTCATGATTAATTTTTAGTATCATAATATTAAGATATCATTGCTCTCAATTGATTTGGAAAAAGCTTCTAACTATTACTATTATTAGATTTTCGTTTTTTCCCAAATTTAAGAAAAAATTAAGCTTATTAACTAAAATTTAAACATGGCCAAGCCAAAAATCGTTTATATCTGTAGTAGTTGTGCCGCAGAATTTTCCCAATGGTTCGGAAAATGTTCTAATTGCGACACTTATGATTCTTTAGTTGAGCAGAATATTAGTGCTTTTATCGGAGATATATCTGGCCGGTCTGGGGTGGGAAATTGGCAAGCTGGAGGTCATAGTAAGTCTCATAATAAACCAGCTAAGGCTAGATCCTCCCTGACTTTTGAGCAAATTAGCGATCGCCAGATTGCTCGGTGGGAATCCGGTTATGGGGAATTAGATCGAGTTTTAGGTGGTGGTATAGTTCCCGGTTCAATGGTGCTAATTGGTGGTGATCCTGGTATTGGTAAATCTACTTTACTACTGCAAGTATCTCATCAATTAGCGCAAAAATACCGTATCCTCTACGTGACTGGGGAAGAATCAGGACAACAGGTAAAATTACGTGCTTCTCGGTTGGGAATGTCAAAACCCCCTCTTGTGATTACGGAAGATAATCAAAGCAAAGATCCTGAAGAAACAGTAAAAACTCCTGAAAAATCCATAGATCCTGACAGTATCGGCGCAGATTTATATGTGTTACCAGAAACGGATTTAGAGGAAATTTTGCGAGAAATAGACTCTCTAAAACCTAATGTAGCGGTAATAGATAGTATCCAAACGGTATTTCTTCCAGCTTTGACATCAGCGCCGGGTTCAGTCGCACAAGTCAGAGAATGTACAGCAGCTTTAATGAAGGTGGCAAAACATGAAGATATTACAATGTTAATTGTGGGTCATGTTACCAAAGAAGGAGCGATCGCGGGTCCCAAAGTATTAGAACATTTAGTTGATACTGTATTATATTTTGAAGGCGATCGCTTTGCTTCCCATAGATTATTAAGAACTGTAAAAAACCGTTTCGGAGCCACCCACGAAATTGGTATATTTGAAATGGTGTCCCAAGGATTAAAAGAAGTTGATAATCCTTCTGAGCTATTTTTAGGCAATCGTGACGATCCTGCTCCTGGTACAGCCATTGTTGTTGCTTGTGAAGGCACTCGTCCCATTGTTGTAGAATTGCAAGCTTTAGTTAGTCCTACCAGTTATCCTTCACCTCGACGCGCTGGTACAGGCATAGATTATAATCGCCTGGTGCAGATTCTCGCCGTATTAGAAAAGCGTGTGGGGATACCCATGTCCAAATTAGATTCCTACGTTGCTTCTGCGGGGGGATTGAGCGTTGAAGAACCAGCAGTAGATTTAGGCATTGCGGTGGCAATTGTTGCCAGTTTTCGAGATCGGATAGTTGATCCTGGTACAGTCTTAATTGGGGAAGTCGGATTAGGGGGACAAGTGCGATCAGTTTCCCAAATGGAGCTACGGTTAAAAGAAGCGGCAAAACTGGGATTTAAAAGAGCAATAGTTCCTAAAGGCACAAAATTTCCGGAGATTGGGATTGAGATATTACCAGTAGGTAAAGTCATAGATGCAATTATCGCGGCTGTTCCTCATCAGGAGTTGACAGAAGAAGATTTAGAACCTGATTAGACATCTCCAGGAATGAATGTAGAGACGTTTCATGGAACGTCTCTACAAGGGTTTTAGGTCACGCATATTTAATTTCTACCAGATGTCTATTAGTCTTAGTGATGAAAAAGCGATTTTAAGTTATACCAACTTTATCTGTGTTCATCTGAGATAAAATTAGTTGGCATATCTTTATCTGTGTTTATCCGCGTTCAATGTTGCGACAGGGTTAGCGCATCTCAAACTCTATTGACAGGTGGATTCTATCTCATAGGAAGAATTAGGAAGAGCCACAGCCAGAATAGAAACCATGTACTGATTATTCATAGCTGCTTTGCGTGACTTTTGGTGAATGCTGCGACGAAAAGAATGTTGGGCAACATAAGCGTTAACCCAACCTCTGATAAAACCTCAGTTCAAAGTCAAGTATTAAATTACAATGCTTAAATTTACCTACTCAATTTAAACTCTTTGACCTTCAGTTCGAGCACTTCCCATTTGTTGTTGAATTCTGCTTTTTGCAGCTTTAAATTGTGTAGCTAATTCTTCAGCTTCCTGTGTATTCAGGTAGGTAAGGGTTTAGCAGTGCTAAACCCTTACCTACCTAGCCATTATTGATTTTTATTTTGCAAAATTCACACAAATCTAGCTAATAATTCTTCACGAGATAACTGTAAAAGTAAAGGAGTAAATTCTTCTCTACTCATAGCAATTAGAGGGTTAATAATTGTTGCTAATTGTGGATCAACTTTCCCAAAACGTACTTGTAAAATATTTTCAATCATAGCCCTTCTTTCTCTTTCTATACCTTCTTGTCGTCCTTCTTGTCGTCCTTCTTGTCGTCCTTCTTGTCGTCCTTCTT
>JBAXRM010000287.1:0-4073 GCA_037131225.1 Nostocales cyanobacterium ELA583
AATGAATAATTTAAGTTGGAAAATATGAGATTTCACTACATATTTACCACTACCTGGGTTTTCTTGCATCAACCCAAATGACAAGTATTAATTAACCTTAACTATCAAGATATCTCTGCCACATCTGTTCATAAGCAGTTTCCATATCACGAGTAAACTGCTTACCATTCCATAACGGTGCTGTATGTCTTGACTGACGCAACTTCCAAGAAATTTGCTGTCTTAATTTCTCATCCTTACCTAAACGCACACCCCACTCTACATACTCTTCTTCACTCCAAGCAATACCTTCTGTAATCCCTGCATTAACCATCATACCGTAGCTATTGCGAGCAGAAAATTGTTCACCGACTATTGTAACTAAAGGAATACCCATCCATAGGGTTTCTAAAGTGGTTGTCGCTCCATTATAGGGATAGGTATCAAGTACAATATCAGCAATCTGTAAATTAGCACGGTGGATAACTTCACTAGGAACATAAGGTAAAAACTTAATCCGATCAAAATCTACACCTTCCTCCTGTGCAATTTCTTCAAAAAATACCTTAGTTGTTTCTGGATCAGCATCACCTTTAATTAAAAGATAACTATTAGGTACTTCTTTGATAATTTTCATTTGTAACTGTAGATGCGGTTGATGCCTTTTATATCCTTTTTGTGTCATAAAATAAACAATGGCATCACTAGGAATATCTAAATCTTCCCGTCGTAAGTCAGGTACACCAACTTCAAAACCATCAACAGCAATATATGTTTGCGGTAATCTCCAAATTGTTTCCGAATAATAATTTTGTGCTGATTCAGGTAAAACATAAGGATCAGCAATAAAATAATCAATTGATGGTAATCCAGAACTGTCCCAACCTAACCATGTAGCTTGTATGGGAGCAGATTTAATCGCCATTATTTCGCAAGCTTTATCTAAAGTCAAACTATCTAAATCAATTAAAATATCAATTTCATCGGCTCGGATTTGATTCCACACTTGATTATTTTCATAAAGTCCAAATTTATAAAATTTATAAGATTTACTAACAAAATTATTCTGTGTAAAGGGTTCTATTTGCTCAGACTCATGGAAAAAATAACAATGGATATTAAACTTCTCTGGATTATGATATTGAAACAGCCAACGACACAGCCAAGAAACAGAATGCCTTTTAAAACAATGGGAAATATAACCAATATTAAGAGTTTTTTTAGTTTGGGTGCTATTTTGTCGGCGTAAATCTAAATAATTTTGCTGTTGTTCTCCAATTTCCCGATAATGTGTAATTATCCGGGATTGGCAAAAACTAGAAACTTGATGTTGAATTTTGTGATTTCTTTCCGGTTTATCTTCAAAATATGGCAGGAAAAATAGTGCATCACAGAACCTTGTTATATCTACTATATTAATATCATCTGGCTTAGTTTCCATTAACTGTTCAGTTAGTAAAATTTGATCTTGTAATCGTGCATAAGCTTCTTGCCAATAGCTACCAGAACTCATTAATCCTCTAATAACTACAGAGTTAGAACAAATTTTTTCAACTATAGTATTAACAAATTCATAGCACTGTTTGGCAAATTCTATTCCTTTTTCATATTGTTTAGCATTTTGATAAAACTGCGACAACAAAGTCAGATTTTCTCGATGTTGAAGGTACATATTTTCATGAGTTCGCTGTAAACAAAGCTCTGCAAACTTGATTGATAAATCAGGATTTTTGTAGAAAGCTGAAAACTTAATACATTGAATCATGACAGTTTCAATAATTATTATGACTGAGCTATCTGAATATTTATATAAACAGCTTTTCACAAAACTAAAAACTGAATTTAATTCTTCTGGTTCTCTAATTAAATAAACTAAAACTTTTTTAATAACATCTATTAACAAACTAATATCACATTGATCTGTTGCCAAAGATGAAGAATTGCTAATTAATTCTAGCAGTTCAGATCCATGATCTTGAAAAGATTCTAATTGGATTACAAGCTGAACAAGATGTAATAAATTATTGATATCCTCAGAAGCAATTTCTTTGATATGCTGACGAATAACCCAAGCAACTTCATAGTCTTCAATAGTGATGCGACGCTTGGCTTCTGTGTCTAAAATTTCTAATAATTCTGTGGTGTCAAAATCTGCTTCTGCTATTTCTGATAATGCTGTAAACCAAGTAATTTGTGCCTCTGTTTCTTCACCTTGTAATAACAAGAGTAATCCTAAATGCCAATAATAGCTCTTAACATCTGCTTCCCTGGCAATGGCTTCTTCATAAAGTTTAACAGCTACATTATAATTTCCTTCTATGAGATACTGTTTTGCTTGTTCCTGCCAGTTATCTTGAAGCATAAAATTTTTAACCTATTTATTATTTACTAATAAAAACATTAACCCTCCATGTTAAACATGAAGGGTTAATTATGGTATCTTACCGTTAATTAGTAAGAGTAACAATTTAATAATTACTTGATTAACTTACCAGCAGTACCACAATTCGTCCCAGGTGTATTCACCACGTTAGTACCATTACCAGCTACATCCACGTTGTTAGTTTCACACAGATAAGCTAAACTTGTTAATTCAGAGTTAGTACCAACCTGTTTGAGATAAACCACACCACCGTAGTTTTTCAGTCCTTTACCAGCCGTAGATGATGAAGAGTTTGTAGCGTAAGCAGTTGCACCAGTGTTAGTGGACTGTGCTGCATAGGAATAATTTGCTGTGGTTGAAGCAATACCAATACCCATTTCGTCAATACTGGATGTAAATAAATCGTTTTCTGTCATGTATGCTTGCTGACCTCTGTTCATAGAACCAACATAGGTCTTAGCTTCAGACTGTTTAGCTTTTTTAGCTTGGTTCAAGAAGGAAGGAAGAGCGATAGCGGACAGAATACCGATGATGATGATTACAACTAAGAGTTCAATCAGGGTGAAACCTTGATCATCTTTCTTTTTACCGAGGAGGTGTTGTAAGAATTTCGCTTTCAGTTCAGTTTTCATAGTAGTTTTCCTTGGTCGGGTTGGTGTTGTTTATTTCTCTATGCAAATAACTTACCCAGTTCTGATCAATTTCATATCACCCCACAGAAAAATATTTTTTCCTAGATATAAAAATGGCTTAAAAAGTTTACATACAGATGATTTCATCTCATTATGTTTCTTCCATCAATCCAACTGTTGGCGTTTATAAAGGTATCCAACCAGTGGGACAAGAAGCTGAATTCATTGTTTCCCCTGGTAAAGTACCTATACCAGCAGCAGGACTTTCACATAAAATAGTGATGGTAACTGATTCGGTAGAACCTGCTGTGGTTAGAACCGTCTTTAAATAGGGAACTCCTACATAAGATTTCAATGCTGGTTTCAGCGATATACCGTTATCTGTCACTACTGTGTTACTAGGAGCAATATTGATTTTATATAAATAGTTCTCTGTTTGCGCTTGAATACCAACTCCTAATTCATCAATAGACTCAGTAAAGACAGCGTTTTCTAGATAATAAGCTTGTTGACCGCGGTTCATTGCACCAACATATAGTTTAGCTTCTACTTGCCTAGCCTTATTAGCTCGACTCAGTAAAGTGGGGAGGGCGATCGCAGACAAAATACTAATCATGAGTATAACCACAAGTAGTTCAATTAGGGTAAATCCGGCATTTCCTCGCTTTTTTGATAAAAAATAGCCTAAAAATCGCATTTGGAAATGGCTTTTCATAGCATTTTTAATATTGAAGTTGATAGAGAAAAGTGTGCTTTCGCATAAATGCGAAAATAGGGCAAATATCTACCCTAATCTCAATTATTCCCAAATCTCTCAGGTTTGATATCTCTATGCAAAAAATATTTATACTCAGACGGCTACAGTGTCTAGTATTAACGTAAGTTGCTAGTTAGGTAAATTGTCAGAATCAGGATATCCAGGATTAAAGGATGAACAGGATGAAAGCCGGATATCTTATCACCAATTCCCAACCTCAACTAGATAACTAGCAACTTGAGTTATTAACAATTATTTTTATGGAGGGGGAGTAAAGAATAGGACATCAAATCTTCAGACATCTATTGACATTTTCCGACAA
>JBAXRM010000288.1:0-4071 GCA_037131225.1 Nostocales cyanobacterium ELA583
TATACTTTTATCTGCACATTTTTCCTAACTCCCTAAAAAATGGGCGAACCGGGAGCTGTAAATCTCATTTTTGTTGTTTGGTCTGCTATAATTTCAGTTTATTATCATCTAGAAAACGCTTTTATAGTAATTAGCAAGGGGAATTTAATCACATATTTTCCGGTGAACGGTAAAAGAGCATAAAAAAGCTTTAACCTTACCTTTCCCAGTCCTATTCAAAATACCTATATGCTTAATTAGGTATCGTTATATTTCAATTAATGCAAGCTCCTGAATTCTCTTAGTTGCAGAAAAAATAGATTTTCTTATGCTTTTTTGAGAATTCTGAATTTTTAAGTATTGCAATCTGATAAAATTTGTAAGGTTTCTATAAGCTCTGAGCAATGGGATCGACTGGTGTAAGGATCGCAATTGACGCAATGGGGGGAGATCATGCACCCGCTGAAATCGTCGCCGGCGCACTGCGGGCGCGAGAAGAACTGGGTGTAAAACTATTATTGGTTGGAGATCCCCAACAAATTGAGGCTGTAATGCCGCCAAAAACGACTATGGCGGACTTGGAGATTGTTCCTGCCGAGGAAGCGATCGCTATGGACGAAGAGCCTCTCAACGCAGTTAGACGGAAGCGAAAATCTTCCATCAACATAGCGATGGATTTAGTCAAAAATAAACAGGCAGATGCTGTATTTTCGGCTGGACATTCTGGGGCAGCCATGGCCTCGGCTCTGCTACGCTTAGGAAGATTACCGGGAATAGACCGCCCAGCAATTGGCACAGTATTCCCTACTATCAAAGCAGGTCAGCCAGTCATGATACTGGATGTTGGTGCTAATGTAGACTGTCGCCCTAAGTTTTTAGAGCAGTTTGCAGTGATGGGTTCAATTTATAGTCAGTATGTTTTGGGAACAGAAAATCCCAAAATAGGTTTATTGAATATTGGCGAAGAAGATACTAAAGGTAACGAAGTAGTTCTCCGCGCCCACCAATTGTTACGGGAAAATACTCAAATTAATTTTACTGGTAATGCTGAAGGGCGTGATGTATTATCCGGTGAATTTGATGTGATTGTTTGCGACGGCTTTGTGGGTAATATCTTATTAAAATTTGCCGAAGCAGTTGGAGGAGTAATTCTGCAAATTCTGCGAGAGGAATTACCCCAAGGGATACATGGTCAAATCGGTACAGCGATTTTAAAACCTAACTTAAAGCGCGTTAAACAGCGGATGGATCACGCTGAACACGGAGGGGCTTTGCTTTTAGGTGTCAGTGGTATTTGTTTTATTGGTCATGGTAGTTCCCAAGCACCATCTATTTTTAGCGCCATTCGCATGGCCAAAGAAGCGGTAGATAATCAGGTGTTAGCAAGACTCCAATCCCAATATCAAATTCTCCAGGAAGAAAGCAGTTAGCTGGCTCTTTTCATCCTGGATATTTCATGCTGACAGCTATTTGTCACTTGTCATCCAATTTTAGATTGCGGGTTTTAGATTCATAATTACTTTTTATAAATCTAAAATCCCTAATCTCAAATCTAAAATGGGGATTGTCATTGGTACTCGTTATTAATGCTTACAAACAAGACAACTGACAATTAACAAATGACAAATGACAATTGAGGAAAAAAAGAAGTGCAAAATTTTTTTAACGGTGGTATCGCAATTACAGGCAGTGGTTCAGCAGTCCCCGCAAATTGTTTACATAACCAAGAGTTAACTCAATTGGTGGAAACATCAGATGAGTGGATTTCCTCCAGAACAGGAATTCGCCAAAGACGATTAGCATTGCCCCCTGACTCACTGGCATCATTAGCCACTGCTGCGAGTCAACAGGCGATCGCCGCCGCTGGCATCACAGCAGCAGACATAGACTTAATTTTACTGGCCACATCCACCCCCGATGACTTGTTTGGAACTGCTTGCCGCGTTCAAAATGAATTAGGTGCTATCAAAGCAGTCGCCTTTGACTTAACCGCCGCTTGTTCTGGTTTTGTCTTTGGTCTAGTCACAGCCGCACAATACATTAGAACAGGTGCTTATCAAAATGTACTCTTAATTGGGGCTGATATCCTCTCTCGTTGGGTAGATTGGCAGGATAGGCGCAGTTGTGTTTTATTTGGTGATGGGGCTGGAGCAGTGGTATTACAAGCCAATAAAAGCGATCGCTTATTAGGATTTTGCCTCAAAAGCGACGGTTCTCAAAACCATTGTCTCAACCTAGCTTATCACGCCTCTACAGAAGAACTGACACCAGATATTCATGTATCTACAGGCAAATATCACCCAATTACCATGAACGGTAAAGAAGTCTACCGCTTTGCTGTGCAAAAAGTCCCAGAAGTGATAGACAAAGCCTTGTTTGCGGCTAATCTCAAAGTTGAAAATATAGACTGGCTGGTATTACATCAAGCAAATCAAAGGATTATTAATTCTGTTGCTGAACGCTTAGAAATTTCCGAACATAAAGTCATCAGCAATGTTGCCAACTATGGTAACACCTCCGCCGCATCTATCCCACTGGCATTAGATGAAGCAGTGCGAGCCGGAAAAATTAAACCCAATGATATTATTGCTATATCTGGTTTTGGTGCTGGACTTTCCTGGGGTGCAGCCATTTTTAAATGGGGAAGATAGACAATTCAAAATTGAGAATTAAAAATTAGAAAACTAATTACAACCAACAACTGACAACTGACTAATAACAAATGACAAAAACTGCATGGGTGTTTCCCGGACAAGGTTCTCAAGTGCTGGGAATGGGAGTAGACTTGTTAAATCTACCATCTGCCAAAGAAAAATTTATTCAAGCCGAGGCAATTTTGGGATGGTCTGTAATAGATGTCTGTCAAAGTGATATTGACACCTTATCTCGGACACTTTATACACAACCGAGTTTATATGTAATTGAAAGTATTATTGCTGATATTTTACGAGAAAAAGGACAGCAACCAGACTTAGTTGCAGGTCACAGTTTAGGCGAATATATAGCCCTTTATGTGGCTGGTGTCTTTGAATGGTCTGCGGGATTACATTTAGTAAAACGGCGGGCTGAACTCATGGATAGTGCTGCTGGTGGGATGATGGCCGCACTGATGAACTTTGACCGAGAAGAGTTAGAAAAAGTGATTAGCGAAACACCTGATGTCGTTTTAGCAAATGATAACAGTTCAGCCCAAGTTGTAATTTCTGGAACTCCAGATGCTGTACAGGCTGTAATGTCTAATGTTAAAGCCAAACGGGCTATCCCCTTAAAGGTTTCAGGTGCATTTCATTCTCATTTAATGAAAGCAGCCGCTACAGAATTTCAAGAAGTTCTAGACTTAGTTATTTTTGGGTCAGCAACTGTCCCAGTTTTATCTAATGTAGATCCAATTCCCACAGTGGCAGCGGAAACTTTAAAACAGCGTCTTTCTCAACAAATGACTGGTTCTGTACGCTGGCGAGAAATTTGTTTGCAATTGGCAGAAAATGGCATGGAGAAAGTTGTGGAAATTGGTCCTGGTAACGTCTTAACTGGGTTAATTAAACGGACTGCTCCTAGTTTAATTTTGCAAAACATTCGTAATGCTGCTGAGTTACCAGAGTAGGTAAGAAAGCACTCTTTTCAATACCAACTTCAACTTAGAACAATCTTCCTTATACAATGGAGTAATAAGAGTGCTGAAAATCGTAGTTAATGCAACCAAGGGTGGAGTAGGAAAAACAACAGTTGCTACAAATATCGCCTTACTACTAGCCCAGCAAAACAAACGTGTTTGGGCTTTAGACCTTGCTGGAAGAAGCAGAATGGGTAATTTCTTAAAATCTATAGATTACTTTGCAAATGACAGAAATAAGATAGACATTAGAGAAACAGAACCTTTACCGGATAACTTTCCTGGTGCAAGTAATTATGACTTCCTGGTTGCTGATACAGACGATTACTATGAAGTGCCTGCTGCTGTAGTGACAAAGCGAGGATGGCGGCTGATTGTTCCTGTTGTACCTAAGTACGATCCTATTGGATTATTGGATTAGAGGATACAGCGGTTTCCGCTCTTATGAGGTACATCTTAGCCCCCTCATCGCTTGCGGG
>JBAXRM010000289.1:0-4037 GCA_037131225.1 Nostocales cyanobacterium ELA583
TCCTTGTTCTCTTCCTTGTTCTCTTCCTTGTTCTATTCCTTCTTCCTTTCCCTCTTCTTTTGCTTCTTGATAAAATCGGGTTTGTTTTAACTCACTTAATCCAAACATGGCTTCTATTTCCTCTCTATTCATTCTGGGGAACTTGTAAATTAAAATCGTCTCGATGATTTGTAATACTTGTTGCTGTTGAACTTCAGAATCTATCTCTTGCTTAGTTCTTGTGATTAATTCTCTGGCTTGGATAATAGAACTATCTTTCTTAGCGATGATTAGTTTTATTGTAGCAACACCAATTGGTAAAGATGCTATATCTTCTAATTCATCAAGATAAATAACTCTGACTCGTTGGCTGGTGAAGAATTCTTGATAATGCTGAATATCTCTTGTATCTATATTGCGGGTTGGATAGATAACTACTGCACTCCAGTGATTTTTAGGGTTGTTTTGGCGGATGTAAAGAAATATTTCACTAAAAACTCTATGGTAGAGATCCTTATCTAATTGAAATTGTACTTCTAAAAAGTAGATCGGGTTATCTGTATTGTGGTTAGGTAAGAAAACTCCATCTATTCTAAAAGCTGTTTGTTTGACTTCAACTGATGAAAATTGATAAAGTTCTGCTAGTTGGGGAGAGTTACCAATCAGTTCAAAAAATATGCTTGGTATTTCTTGAAATAATCGGTAAAATATGCTGTCTGTTTTCATTTTAAAAAGTTGTTTTTGGCGATATCCAGGTTTTTATCAAGTGTTACCCCAAATGGTAGGGTATTAAAGCCTAATTTTTATAAAGAGCTCTATTAGATTCTGTCATTTGCAAAGCAAGACGATATCGACATAGTGCTATAATTTAGTTTATATTGTACTACAAGTTTTTTCAGAAAATCGCTAAAATAGAAATACACTTGATACTTATGAATTACAGAGACTATATTACAATCGAACCCAATAAACGCGGTGGTAAGCCTTGTGTACGTGGCTTGCGAATCACAGTTTATGAGGTGCTTGAATACCTAGCTTCTGAGATGACTGAAGCGGAAATTCTTGATGATTTTCCCGACCTAACGCGAGAAGATTTAAAAGCTTGTATTGCTTATGCGGCCGACCGTGAACGTCGGTTAATGATTTCGACTTTATCAGCATGAAATTACTATTTGATAAAAACTTATCGCCTAAATTATCCACCCGTTTGAGCGATATTTTTCCATACTCGCTTCATGTATGGCTTACGCCACGCTTCGCTATCGGGATGTAGGGATGAAAGCAACAATAGACCTCGTTCCTCAACCCAACCTACAAGATCAGCGATCGCACTCAGGTTTTATTTGGAACTTCAATTAGTCAAAAATCGTAGGTTGGGTTAAGCGATCGCGCAACCCAACATTTTAATTTTAATCTTCACCATTTCTACCATACTCTTGTACGAAAAAAATCTGTCCGACTGCTTTTATATTTTGCTTCATAACCCGCAACAAACGATTCTCTAAGGTTCGACTATCCTCATCCAAAAAATCAATTATCGCCTTGACTTTCCCAGTATAATCACGATCGTGTTTAAAAATAATCATGCCAGCATGATTTGGTGCAGTGCGATGTAGATCGATAAAATCTTGGCGATTTTCGGTAATCAAAATGCGACCTGTTGCTGTAGCATACTGCAAAACAACATCGTCAGGAATCCCTTGATTTGCTTGACCTGCTTCGTAGGAAGTTAATACATCGTGTCCCTCCGATCTGAGTAAGTTTACCATTGCGATGGGGAAATTTTCATTGGAGTAAAATTGTAATGCCATTAAACTAAATCATCTTGGGCAATTTCTTGATCGATTTGTTCGGGATTTTGTTCGTAGTAATGCCAAGCTGCACTTAAATCTTCCGCAGTCAATCCAGGATAATTTGCCAATAATTCTCCATCAGGCGCACCTTGTTGACGATATGCTACCAAAGTCCATAGGGGAATTCGTGTATTTCTAATTCGCGCTTGTCCCCCGCAAACTCCAGGTGTAATCTGAATTGGATGTTGCAACATTTGCACGTAATTCAATGCTTGGTCAACTAATTCCTCTGGTAAAGCTGCAATTACTTCGAGCAGTTGAGTCCTCTTATTCATGACAACAAAATCTCTCTCGCTTATTTCATCCTAACTTGAAAATAAGCGATACCACAAAGTGGTTGCCAAGGGCATCGCCAATACTAAAACCGACTAATATTATTATATCAATGTTGGGTTTCGTTCCTCAACCCAACCTACAAGATCTGCGATCGCACTGGGCAGTTTTAAGAAACGTTTTAGGAGGTTTAACTTCATTAGGCAATACGCTCTCGACAATAATCCGCACCCTCGTACCTGCGGCTAGGTTTAAGGGAACATCGGGTTGAAGAGCTATACCATCAAATACGGCTTCAAGTTCTTGGAGCATTATTCTTGACAGGCTATGGATTGTTTCTAGTATAACCTCTTTGATGTGAAGCCTAAGCGTTCAATCTATCAATAATATGATTCCACTGCCATCCTTTGTTCCCTGAAAAATCAACCATGCGACCCTCACCAAACTGATTCCACTCGGTTCTTTTTACAAAACTGGGCAAGTGTCCACGGGGAGCGTCAAGACTAAAAATTAACGCATTATCGGAAATTACTGGCCCTTGTGAACCAACCCTTGGTGGTCCTTGCTTATACCAACCAACCTCTTTACAAAAATCTGACCAAACTTGTGGCTTTGTCTTATAAAGATTGTCTAATCCACCCCAACTTTTATAGATTTCATATTGAACACTCAATCCAAAGTGATTTTTTGAAAAATTAGTCCATAACTTGTCAATGATCTTAATATCATCAGATGCACGAAACGAAAAGTCTTGATCAAGCCTTCTCGTCTCTACTGTTTTAATTTTCTCAAGGAGTTGATTAGTCTCTTGATCGGCTTCTTTCCATAGTCCGTGTGAAAGTAGAGACTCAAGTTTTTCGTAATTAATGCTTAAAGGTGATCCATGAGACATTGCACTCTCTCCTTTTTGTGATTAGACCTGCTTTTGAAATTTGGTAGAGTCTGTCAGCCTAACGGTTGAACTCCCCCGCTGTCAATGACTTTGGATGATAGCAGTAGTTTAGCATACGGTCGGGTGCAGTGATTTGTTAGACGGTCTTACTATTTAAAAAGGCAAAAGGTGAGTTACTCAACGCACCCTACAAGATCGGCGATCGCGCTTTCAATAATAATGGTGCGTTACGTCGCGTATTTAATTTATTTGTATATTTTATGATCTTTTAGCACTCCTAACGCACCCTACAAACTACAAGTCTCGACTTTAAATATTACAATCTACAAGTCTCGATGCGAGAGAAGACACAAACCACAAACAAAAACCAGCCATAACCCCAACCCACCCCTTGGGAATCACACCCAACCGAAAGGAACGGGAGGTGGCCTTTGGGTGCTTTTATATCAAAAGTAATATTACCACAACCAGGATACAACCAGCTTCCTCCTTTTCTCCATCTTACCTCGTCCCCGAACTCTTTCCAGATTTCTTCCTCATATCTCCTCGTTCCGCCTAAACCCTGATAAATGCGTTTCTGAACAGAAAACCCAAATCTACCATTACTGTATTTTACCCACAATTGGTCAATAGTTCGCAGGTCTGCACAGGGAAAATTATCAATTTCTTTAACCTTTAACCTCCCTAAATATGTGTTGCCATTTGCAACCGCTAAGATTACCCGTGATGTTTCATCGTCTGCTTCTTCCCATTTTCCCGCTTTGAGTAAGTCACGCAGTTTTGTGTAATCCATCCCTACATCTGATTTTAATTCTACCTCTGGGCTTACGGGTTGAGGTGTGGATGACGCTTTTGGAGCTATTGTTGTATTCTGGCGGTTTGATAAACATTCAATCACCTGTGCCGCACTCCAGCGCTTGCTTCTGTCCTTTAACAAGCAATTAGTAACTACAGGGGCTAACCGTTCTGGAATCCTGTTTGGTAGCTTGACATCCCCCTGATAAATCTTCAGCATTAAGTCCATTTCACTTTGATAGTTA
>JBAXRM010000290.1:0-4036 GCA_037131225.1 Nostocales cyanobacterium ELA583
TGCTAGTGAAGTTGCTCCTGTTGCTTTAACCGCTCCTGCTATCAACGGTTAATAATTAAAGCTTTTTTAATAGCTTAATTACAAAAACACCCTCCAGAAATGGGGGGTGTTTTTGTTTTACATAAAAATCTGGTCTTGCTGATATGTAAGATGGTATACTGCAAACGGTTCATAGTTTAACCAAATATGAAACCCCTCTTGTAAACCTCTCCCCGCAACGGGGAGAGGCTTTTAACTTGGTTTTTTGTATGATAAAAAAGTCCAGCTTCTAGCCGTTTTGAGTATAATATCCGTAATTAAAACCTTATGCCTAGTACAGCTAATTTTCTGCAATACACTCAATGGTCTGGTATTGCAACAATAGTATTTGCAGTCCTGACAATCTTGGCTTTTATTGTCAAATGGGGCTTTCGCTTTCGGTTAGTAGGTACAACGGGCTTTATGCTGGTACTGACAGGGGGGTTATTTTCACTTTCCCTCGTACCTCTGAGTCGCACAATTATTCCCGGTGCTGCGAAGTACACCCTGGTTTATGACAACGGTTCTAACCAAACAGTAATTGCAATTACACCACAAATCACTCCTACAGAATTAGAAGCAACTTTACGTCAAGCAGCTAGTAATCTTTATTCCTATGGTCGCTTAGGTGCAAATGGTAATAGTCAACTGACAGTTCGCGCCCGCACCATTATCCACCCAGAAATAGGGTTATCTGTACCGCTGTACTTGGGTCAAGTAAACCGGACTTTAGTTAGCCGTGAAGACCCAGAAATGGCGATAGAAGTTTATTTAGACAAGTTTGCTTCATTACCAAAACCTACGGCTTAGGGATTTTTAGGGTAAGGGGAATATTTCTTACTCATTCCCTTTACCCATTACTGATTTTTTGGCTGGTGAGAAATTTTGATTTTCTCTATCTTGATACACTAATATACGACTTACGCATTGATACAAAATATTAAGTTAAAAATAGCTTATCTGTTTGCTTCCACACCCGCCCAGAAATGAATTATGGCTTACGCCACGCTTCGCTATCAGGGCTATCAGGGCTAATATTCAAAGTAAACTAAAGTTTACTAAATAATTTAGAAAATTTTCCGGTTATTCAGTCATCTTCAGATGACTTTTGCTATTAGACTGGGAATATGGCTTACGCCACGCTACGCTATCATTCCCAGTCGGGTAATAGATTTTACGTTAAGTTAACACCAATGAGCTATTTTATATGAGTTTCCCCTGAGTCAAAATAGTTTATTGACGGATAAAGCTAATTCGTAGTATAAAAAGTAAAAGTCCTAAAATATTTTCATACGTGATTCTATATGTTTATCATTGATGATGTGATTGCCGCATTAGTTGGAAAAGCAACAGATAAAGTCTTAGATACATTAGATCATAGTGAACCTCGATTAAGGATTTTAAATCAATTTGGGTTAAAACCAGATACACCACCTAATGATTTTGATGGGGTTTATGTCTATACTTTGATTGAGTATGGTGTCGGGAAACCAAAAGTTATTTTAGAGTTATTTAAAGAAAAAGAAATTAAAGAAGAATTTAATTTAGCATTTAGTAAAAATAAAAGTTTTAATCTTCAAAAGTTAGATGCTTATATTGAAAGTTCTGATATTGGCAATCAAATTAAACAGCAAAATATTGATTATCGTAGAGAGTTAGCTGAATTTGCCAGTTTATTTATTGAAATTGCTAAACGAGCCAGAACAGCAACAGAAATTTTACAAGACCATAAATTCGATAGTTTACAAAATAGTTTAAATCAAGTTCGTGAACAAATCAACCAACTTAGTTTACCAGAAATTCAAAAACAAATTACCCAATTAGCACAAAGTCAACAGCAATTATTACCACCTGGGGAAATTGTCAGAGAAACAGAATTAGCTAAACAATTAAAAAAATGGTTTGAAACACTGGGTTATAAATTTGAAGGTCACGAAATATTAGAAAAAGAATATTTTGAATGGATTATTAATATTCCCCACCCACTAGGAGGATATTACCGCATTTTAATTCACGGAGTAGAAGCAGAAGCAGGAATTAATGATATTAATAAAATCAAAGCCATTGTAGAAACTCAAAAAGTTGATCAAGGTTGGATTGTTGCACCGCGTCGAGTTAGTAAAGCAGCTAGAGAGACAGTTGAAAAAGCTGAAAAGAAACAGATTTTTTGTTATACATTTGATGAACTAATCGAAAAAAATGCTGATTTTAGTAGTTATTTTAAATGGCTAGAAAATGAAGTTAAAAGCAGAGGCATTGATAAATATTATGTTCCCTTGGCTTGTACAAAAGAAGAAGTTGATTTAGTCACTAAACGACATATTGGCATTAGTCATTATGGTAAAGAAGATGGTTGGATTGAGCGTTATATTAATGAATGGTTAGCAGACCCAGTTAAAGAACATTTATCTGTTTTAGGGGAATTTGGTACAGGGAAAACCTGGTTCGCTTTTCATTATGCTTGGTTAGCTTTACAAAAATACCGTCAAGCGAAAGCAGAAGGTTTACCTATTCCGCGAATTCCTTTAGTCATTCCTTTAAGAGATTATGCCAAAGCGGTGAGTATTGAATCTCTTTTTTCTGAGTTCTTTTTTCGTAAACATAACATTGGTTTATCGGGATATTCTGCCTTTGAACAACTTAACCGCATGGGGAAATTATTATTAATTTTTGATGGCTTTGACGAAATGGCTGCACGGGTAAACCGTCAAGCAATGATTAATAATTTCTGGGAATTAGCAAAAGTAGTCGGAACGGAAGGAACAAAGGCAATTTTAACTTGTCGGACTGAACATTTTCCCGAAGCATTGGAAGGACGGAGATTATTAAATGCAGAATTACAAGCATCTACTTCTAATCTAACAGGAGAACCGCCCCAATTTGAGGTTTTAGAATTAGAAAAATTTGATGATGAACAAATTAAACAGGTACTTGATTTTAAAGCTAAACCAGAAACCGTTGCTAGTGTAATTAATAATGAACAATTATTAGACTTAGCACGTCGTCCGGTGATGATTGATTTAATCATGGAAGCATTACCGGATATTGAAGCTGGTAAACCTGTGGATATTTCCCGTGTTTATCTCTATGCAGTGCGGCACAAAATGGAACGGGATATTAAAGCTGACCGCACTTTTACCTCAATGGCAGATAAATTATATTTCTTGTGTGAATTATCCTGGGAAATGCTGTCAAATGATAAAATGAGTTTAAATTATAAAGAATTTCCAAATTTGATTCGTAGTTATTTTGGTAAAACGGTACAGGAACAAAAAGATTTAGATCATTGGCAGTATGATATGATGGGGCAAACTATGTTAATTAGAAATGCTGATGGTGATTATTATCCTGCTCATCGGTCATTATTAGAGTTTTTTGTATCCTATAAATTGGGACGAGAATTAGGGATTTTAGCAGCAGATTTTCAGGAAGTTGTGGAGGTTCTTCCCTACGACCAAGGAAAAATAGATTTAAGTCAAACTTTTGGGAAAACTCTCTTAGCCAAAGCCGTCTTAGATTTGATGTTTCCCATGTTGTCAACAACAGCAAATCAACGGTTATTAGCAGAGGTCAAAGCTACCAAGGGTAAAACTGAAACAGTCGCAGGTTACTGTGGTAGTAATGCTGTGCAGTTGCTACTGAAAGGTAGTCGGTTGGCTTTAGAAAAACAGGATTTGAGTGAGACAGTTATACCTGGTGTGAATTTTGGTTTGGCTAGTTTGTATAATGTCAACCTGACGGGAGCAAATTTAACAGATGCTTTTTTTGCTAAGGCATTAGGATCAGTTTATTCCCTTGCTTATAGTCCAGATGGAAAATACCTGGTTACAGGAGATAGTGATGGTAGAGTCCAAATTTGGAATGCTGTAACAGGAAGGGAATTATTGACATTGGTAGGTCATAGCAGTGGGGTTAGGTCAGTAGCCTGGAGTGGAGATGGTCTGACCTTGGCTAGTGGTAGTCATGATAATACGGTGAAACTGTGGGATGTGCAGTCTGGGGACTGTGTGCGAACCCT
>JBAXRM010000291.1:0-4031 GCA_037131225.1 Nostocales cyanobacterium ELA583
ATGATTTTGATGATTTATTTAAGAACAAGTTCTCATCATCTTCATCGCTAAAATCTATAAAATAGAGACGTTTACTTAAACATCTCTAGGTGGTGAATGCAATTAAATAACAGGAGCGGCTGTAAATATAAACCACAGCAATAATGCTAAAGCCAAGACACCTATTTTCACAAGCAAATAGGTATAAGCATGAGGGATAAGCAAATTTTGGGTTGTCATATTCTACCTCTACTTACTAGCAATTAACTAGTTATTTAACAGAAGGAGTCTTTTTTAATCTTTATTTTCCTATACTTCTATTATTGCTTAAAAATGAGTGATATAGATGATGGGAAAAGTTTTGTTAATATTTCTTAGCTTGATTTAGCATTTTGTCAGATTCTGAAAAATCAGCCGAAAAACTGCTATAAATCTCAATTTTTCCCAATGTGCTGAACCAAATAACAAAAAGTTGTTTGATCTGTGTTTAGGAGTATTAATCATGAAATTTAGTGACTCCTGACTGGGCGCAGGCCCTGCGCCCCTACTATTACGTTTTATTAAATTAAATCAAGCAACCTTAAAACATAGATAGATAGACGGATCAAGGGTAATCTGAGGATGGTAAGCTGTAGAGTGAAATATACAACTGACTTAGGACGAAGTGTTAAATGGGTGTTTCCTCAACGGCTCCTCTCCTGCTTCGGGCTGCTCGTGGTGAACAGGTAGATCGTCCCCCTGTATGGATGATGCGACAAGCGGGACGCTATATGCAAGCATATCGGGATTTGCGGGAAAAATATCCTTCATTCCGCGATCGCTCGGAAATTCCCGAAGTAGCAATAGAAGTTTCCCTACAACCCTGGAGAGCTTTCCAACCCGACGGAGTAATTTTATTTTCCGATATTGTCACCCCCTTACCAGGAATGGGGATTGAGATGGATATTGCGGAAGGGAAGGGACCGATTATTTATTCGCCCATACGCACTCAAGCACAAATTGAAAAACTGCGTCCCCTAGATCCAGAAACAGCACTGCCGTTTATCAAAACGATTTTGCAAGCATTACGGCAGGAAGTAGGCAATCAATCCACGGTGTTAGGCTTTGTTGGCGCACCTTGGACTTTAGCGGCTTATGCGGTGGAAGGTAAGGGTTCTAAAACCTATTCCATCATCAAAAACATGGCTTTCTCAGATCCGACTATTCTTCACCAGCTATTAACTAAATTAGCTGATTCCATTGCGGATTATGTGCGTTATCAAATTGACTGTGGCGCTCAAGTGGTGCAAATGTTCGATTCTTGGGCTGGACAATTAAGCCCTCAAGATTATGATACCTTTGCTCTACCTTATCAGAAAATGGTGTTCGAGAAAGTCAAAGCAACTCATCCTGACACACCATTAATTTTGTTAGTGACAGGTAGCGCCGGACTTTTAGAAAGAATGGCTACCTCTGGTGCGGATATTATTACTATAGACTGGACAGTAGATATGGCAGATGCCAGAGCCAGATTAGGTAAGCAAATGAAAGTACAGGGTAATCTTGATCCAGGTGTGTTATTTGGTTCTAAGGAATTTATCCGCGAGCGGGTTTTGGACACAGTTCGCAAAGCCGGTAACTGGGGACATATCCTCAATCTCGGTCATGGTGTATTACCAGAAACACCAGAGGAAAACGTGGCTTTCTTCTTTGAAACTGCGAAAAACCTCACCGCTTTGGTATAATCAATCCGTAGGGTGGGCAATGCCCACCTGATGCTTAATTACAAATAAATCAGGATTAATATTTTTAATATTAAAACTATCATCACTATTTTCCCCTTATGCTAATTGTTCCTGGGTATCAAAACTTTGTGTTAATCTATGAAAGTGCTAATTCCTTAGTGAATAATTAACCTAATTTATTGGATGCAACTGCACACAGAATTGCTATAGTGTAAAAAGTCTTTAATTGCCTGCAAGTAGATTAATATTTAGGTTTATAAAACCTCTCTTATCCACCCATAACCACCAAAACTGCAAAATTCATGAGCAAAAAACGTATTTTAATCACGGGTGCAAGTGGCTGTATTGGTCACTATATCAGCGAAGCCTTAATTCAAAATACTAACCATGAATTGTATTTACTTGTTAGAAACCCAAATAAACTCCAAATTGATACTACAACCCGTTCTGGCATAACCGTTTTACAGGGTGATATGCAAGAAATTGGTAAATTCGATAATTTACTCAAAACTATTGATATCGCTGTTTTAACAGCTACTTCTTGGGGTGGTGAGGGCATTTTTGATATTAATGTCTTCAAAACTCTAGAATTAATGAACCTGCTTAATCCAGAAAGATGTGAACAGGTAATTTATTTTTCGACTGCGAGTGTTTTAAATAACGAAAATCAACTATTGAAGGAAGCGGGAGAAATTGGGACAGATTATATCCGTTCTAAATATGATTGTTTACACCAAATTGAAAAATTAGCTATTTTTCCGAAAATTACTACGGTTTTTCCGACCTTAGTTTTAGGTGGTGATGACAAAAAACCTTATTCTCATCTTACATCTGGTATTCCTGAAGTTACTAACTATATTGATATCATTCGTTTTTTACAAGCAGATAGCAGTTTTCACTTCATTCATGGGCGAGATATTGCTACAGTTATCCAATATTTAATTGATTATCCCCCACAACAGGGAGATCCTCGCCGATTTGTTTTAGGTCAATCCTCTTTAACTGCTAATCAAGCTATTGAAGAAGTCTGTGCTTATTTAAATAAAAAGATTTTCTTCCGCATTCCGTTATCTATAGGTTTAGCTAATGTAATTATTGTTTTATTCCGGATTCAAATGGCGGCTTGGGATCGATTCTGTATGAATTATCGTCATTTTAGTTATGCTAACGCCATTAATCCTAGCAGTTTCAATTTGCCAAATTACTGTGCAACAATGACTGATATTTTGAAAATTAGTGGTGTGAAAGCTGGGAAATAAATATTATAAAGATAGCCATGCGATCGCCAGTTTAGTCCAAGTGGTCATAGTGGTAGTCAAACTACGCCTTCTTTGCTTCCACAAGTTACTGCTGATGATTCTGATTTGTTAAAAGCTGCTTAATTTTATTGCTTGATTTTGGGGTTGGTTTTTCTTTTTCACACCCCCTAAATAGTTACTCAATAATTTTTCTACCATAGATTAAGTTTCCTATTCTCTCTATTTTTTAGCTAAGATCACATAATCATCTAATGTGTAGTTTGACTCATATTTCTGTCTAAAATACTTTTGAATTATCGGAGTCATATACACTTGCTTAGGTAGTTTATCACTAGTAAATTTGGCAAATCCAGCAGCAGATGATGTTCTGGAAGCAGTTGAAGTTAGATATCTATACCAAACTAAATCTAATCCCATCTCACCAACAAATTGGTTAATTAAAGTTATTTCTTTTTCTTTATCTTCAACCCTAACAGCATCATAAGCCTTGAATAACTTCTTATCTTGTATAATTAGTAATACATAACCTTGGGCATTTAAGCTATTAGTAAATATTTCTTTATATATATTATTAGCTTGAATTCTTTTTGATTTATCTGCAAAGAAACAATGAGAAATAACGACAAAATCAAAAAATTTTGTGGGTATATTACTAGATTTTTCATCCCAGGAAAAAATGTCAGCAGTCACAAAGCGAAAGTAATTATTTATAGGAGTTATTTGTGACTCAATATATTTACGCCAAAACTGAAGTCCTCGATATTGGAAAGCATCTTGTTTCTCTAAAGAATAGTAAGATACGTGCATTTGAGGAAGATCAAAAAAATCGTTACAACTTTGAAGAAACAAAGCCAAACCATAAGCACTTGTTCCTGGACCTGCTGCAATATCAAGAATGTTCAATTTAGCTGGTAGTAAACCATCTTGGTAAATAAGAAACCAAGCTAAATAGAGACAATATATATTTTCTAAAAAACATTTCATAAAGTAGACATGAGGAGTCAGACTAAAACGGTTTAAATGTGAAAAATGTAAAAAACCGTTTAGTGAAGATTTAGATTTTGTAAAA
>JBAXRM010000292.1:0-3989 GCA_037131225.1 Nostocales cyanobacterium ELA583
GAAATGGGTAGCTATAAGGCGATCGCCCAAGTTATGCGCCGGCGGATGTGGAATCTGCAAAAAAACGCCGATATTATGCGAGTTTGTTTTATGGAAGTGCAATTTCATCCAGATTTGCGCGATCGCATTCAAACAGAAGTTATTGATAAAATGACAGATGTAGCTGAAGCATTTTTTCAAACTGCAATAGATAAAGGCATCTATCGTCAGATGGATGCCAAGCTTGGAGCTAAAGTTTTTTTGGGTCTATTTGCGATCGCCGGCTTTTCTGATAGTACCCTTATAGAACCCAACGCCTCCCCCCAGGAAATGCAAAAAATGGCGGAAGGATTGGCGGATATCTTTCTTAACGGTGTCTTAGCAAAGGAATAGGTAATGGCTAATAGGTAATAAGTAGAATTACTACTGACCAATGACCAATGACTAATTCCCCATTGCTTGCGCTTGATGACTCCACTGTTGCACTAATTCAACTGCTGGACACAAATCGCGGTTATGCAATGTTGCTACTTGCAAGCGCATAACTTGTCTATGCAGTCTGTGAGTGGGAGTTTGGGCCAGTTGGGCTATGGAAATAACACCAGAATGCAGCAATATACCGCAATATTGAGTTCCTACACTGGGAACACGGGCTAAACCTGCTAAAACTACCCATTTATTCACAGAATGGATATTTACCTGTAATTTACCCGCTAATACGATTCTTTCTTCTGGAGTTTTTCCTCTTTTAATTAGTTCTTCTGTGGTATTGATGCCACAATTTTTTAGTTGTGCTTGATCTTCTGCGCTCAGTCCTGGTAAGTCGTTAACAGGCCAATCGGATTTTTGAAGTAAATTTCTATTAGTTGCACGGTTAATGGTCATTTTTTGATTTTTTAGTATGGGTTAATTTATGTAAAAATTCAAGATTTACCGGGATTTTACTTTTTGAATTTTCACATTTTTATCAAATAGCCATCCTTCTTTAGGACGGTATTATGGACATTATGACCTAGAAAAATTCAAACCTGCAATTTGTTTATTGCTCAACTTCCTTGATTAAAGGACGTTCACAGTCAATAATACCCGATAACTGTCATCTTACCATCCAAAAACTTAATTACAAATATTAACTTATTGGATAATTCACCAAAAAAAGAGTCACCGAATCAGAAGAAAGAAGGTGTGCTGTATGGCTTTGGACCTAATTTTTGTATTTCATTCCAGCGAATATCCCTATGATAATTATCAGTATTGGCAAACTTTTATCTCCCCTATTTCGTTAAAAAGTCAATCCTTAACCTATAGTTAATTTTCCTTGCATTACTGTTACAGCTTGTCCAGATATAAAGACGCGGCTTGCTCCTGGATAGTACACTTTCACTACTCCACCCCGACTGGAAGCTTGATAGGCTAAAAATTCATCTTTTCCCAATTTATCCCGCCAAAATGGTGCTAAACAACAATGTGCTGCACCAGTTACCGGATCTTCATCAATGCCTAAAGCTGGGGCAAAAAAGCGGGAGACAAAATCATATTCTGAGTCAAAATTAGAGATGCTAGTAACGATAATATCACTCTTAGTTAGGGTTTTCATCTGTTGGAAATTCGGCTGCATTTCTCTGACCAATTCCTCAGATTCTACTTCTACTAAATAGCCAAGAGAATTTTGGAAAACAGATTTACAAGTTATTCCTAAAACTTGACTTAATTCTGGAAATAATTCGACAGTTTGGGATAGATTTACTGGAAAATCTAACTGAATCCAATCATTTTCTAGTTTAGCTATGAGTATACCACTTTTTGTGTAAAAACGCGCCTCTTGATTTGGTAATAAATGTCCTTGAGACCATAATACATGAGCGCTGGCTAAGGTTGCGTGTCCACATAGGGGAACTTCTACTTTTGGTGTAAACCAGCGTAAATTAAAACCATCATCTTGTTTAATTAAAAAAGCAGTTTCTGATAAATTCATTTCCTGGGCAATATTTTGCATCCATGATTCAGATTGTGGATGATCTAAAACACAGACAGCAGCCGGATTTCCCTTAAATGGGATATTGGTAAACGCATCTACTTGGGTGATAATTTGGTTCATTTTCAGTCAAGATTTAGCAATTTATAATTCTGTGTAGGATGTTAGCCATTATTCTAAGTCGTTAATATCTCCAAAGTCTAATAATGCTTCTCCCAGGTCTTCTAACTGTACTATTGTGTTAGTGTCACTAAGTTTCGCCACCTTTAAATTCACGTCTTGAAACCCTTGCTAGAGGGGAGTCGCAAAATGAGATTATATAAATGACGAAAACTTCATGACACTAACTAAGGTTAAATATATTTTAGGCTCTAAATAAAAAAATGCGGAAACGAGGTTTAATTTCTTACATATTAAAAACTACTCATTCCCCAGTTTGACAACTACCATCTACACAGTATGCTGATTGATAGGTTTGCAATCGCTTACCAAACAAGGTATAACGGTTATCTCGGATTTGTTCATAAAACCTAACTCCTGCCCATTTCATCCCCGGTAAGGCTCGATAAGCCTCGACAAATAAGCTTCCCATTGGTAATAATCGTCCAATTTCCTCAGCCGCATTACTACCTTGCCAACGTCTTTGGGTAGCATTACCATCAATTAAAATCATCCCCTGTTGACAATCTGTAGAGGTGATTTCCCATTGGGATAATGTCTGCTCATCTTGCATAGAAACGTAGCGAAATAGTTTTCCTTGGTCTAAAGTCTCCAACAACTGCACTAAAGTCACACAAAGATTGCAGTTGCCATCATAGATAACATAGTAAGTCATAAAATTAGTTGCTATAGGTCGCTATAGTATGTTTTTGGTAAGTAGCTGACTTTTGAGTGCATACTTGTGAATTTATCTATATACTTTACTATATAAAAAGTTGAAAAACTAATTCTGTATTGGCAATTTTTCAGTGTCACTAACTATTAATAGGAAGGTAAAATCATGACTCAAAATAAAATTAACTATCTGATTCACGATAGAAATTCCCGGTTTCATAGTCAAATTGATTGGCTCAATAGTTATCATACATTTTCTTTTAGCAACTTCTATGATCCTAATCGAATGGGATTCCGTTCTTTGCGAGTAATTAATGATGATCGCATTGCTGCTGGTGGATTTCCAACTCATGGACATAAAGATATGGAAGTTCTCACTTATGTTTTATCAGGTGCAGTAGAACATAAAGATAGTTTAGGCACAGGTTCGGTAATTCTTCCTGGCGAAACCCAGGTAATGAGTGCAGGAACTGGGATTATGCACAGTGAATTTAATCCTTCTCCAACTGAAGAATTACATTTACTGCAAATCTGGATTTTACCAAATCAGCAAGGAATCAAACCTAGATATGAACAAAAGACTTTTCCCATAGAAGAAAAGCAAGGAAAATTACGTTTAATTGCCTCTGAAAATGGAAGAGATGGATCTGTAATTATTTATCAAGATGTCTCTTTATATGTGGGAATTTTATCACAAGGTGACGTAATTGATTATCATCTTCAAGATCATCGTTATGCTTGGTTACAAATAGCTAAAGGTGAAGTAACTTTCAATAACCACGAATTGCAAGCAGGAGATGGAGTAGAAATTACAGGAGAAGAAAAATTCACAATTAGCAGTAAGTCAAGCGCAGAAATATTACTGTTTGACTTAGGGTAAAATACTAAATACTTACCAGTATAAAACAGGTTGATCATTATTCTTGAATAACTAAAAAGGTTTTGGTGGGCAATGCCCACCTTACTTAGCTCCCCTTTGTAGGGGAGTTGGGGGGATCTCGATTAATTCTGATACTTTTCAAGGTTTAACGCATTGCGCTAAACCCCTATGGGAGAATTAGATTCTAAGCAAAGACAAACTGATTAGTATTCGTTAAACTCAAACTACTGGCTTGAATCCCAGTCAGAGTAGCTAAAGTTTGATTATTGAAGACAATCGCGGTATCTGCACCAACTTGATTTAACTTGAGTGTAGACGTGG
>JBAXRM010000293.1:0-3911 GCA_037131225.1 Nostocales cyanobacterium ELA583
GAGTCAGGAGTCAGAAAGAAGAAAGAAGAAAGAAGAAAGAAGAAAGAAGAAAGAAGTTTCCTCTCTTCTTCCCCTTGGACAGAAAGCCCCCCATTCCTTCCTGATAGTTCACATTTCATTAACTAAATCAATATTTGCTGTGTATTTATCTTCTATTTTTGATCCTTTTTCCCCTCAAGAACCTCAACGCGCTCCTATTGGGGTGTTTGACAGTGGTGTGGGTGGGCTAACTGTGCTACGACAGATTTATCAACAACTTCCCAATGAATCAATTATTTATGTAGGGGATACAGCCCGTCTTCCCTATGGTATTCGTTCCCAAACAGAAATTTTACAATTTGTTCGAGAAATCCTCCATTGGATGCAGCAGCAACGGGTGAAAATGGCTATTATGGCTTGTAATACCAGTTCTGCTCTGGCATTAGATATTGTTCGACAAGAATTTAATTTCCCGATTTTGGGCGTGATTCTACCAGGTGCAAAGGCAGCAGTCCAACAAGGACAGCGGATTGGTGTGATTTCTACTCCCGCTACGGCTCAAAGCAATGCCTATCGTCAAGCAATTTTAGAAATTCAACCCAATGTCCAAGTTTGGCAAGTTAGTTGTCCCGAATTTGTGCCGCTGATTGAACAAAATCGTATTCATGATCCTTATACTACCGAAATAGCAAGAACTTATTTAGAGCCATTGCTTGAGAAAGAAATAGATACTTTAGTTTATGGTTGTACCCATTATCCCCATCTTTCACCAGTTTTGCGATCGCTTCTTCCCTCCCATGTCAAACTAATTGACCCAGCAGTTCATGTGGTAGCTGCTTGCTCTCAAGAATTAGATATATTGGGTATTAAAAATACTCATCCACCAATGCCTACCCGCTTCGCTGTCAGCGGTTGTCCTGAGCAATTTACTCAATCTGGTTTGCAGTGGTTGGGTTATACCCCAATGGTAGAACAGGTATGTTTTGCTGATGCTGTTGTATCTTAAATGATCCTTAAATCCTGGAAATCCTGATTCAGACAAAATATTGATTTATCTATCTTATTGCTGCTTAAACCTATCTGGATTAGAATTGGTAAAGATTTGGTAAGAGTTTAGCAATGCTAAACCCTACATTTATCCTCAAAATTGGGATATTTTTTGATTTGGAAGTCTCTTAGAGAACTCCACAAAAAGAAATGCTCAATAGACATCTCCAGAAATTCAATATGCGTAGCCCGAAACCCTCGTAGGGACAATTCATTAATTGTCCCTACATTCTTTTTTTGGAGATGTCTAAACATGATCATTTATTTTGTGGCTGACTCTTAGTCTTTATCTAAACGCAACACAGCCATAAAAGCCTCCTGAGGTACATCCACCGTACCTATAGACTTCATCCGTTTTTTACCTTTAGCTTGCTTTTTCAACAGTTTTTTCTTCCGGCTGATGTCGCCCCCGTAGCATTTAGCCAGGACATCTTTCCGCATCGCTGATATACTTTCACTGGCAATAACTTTTGAACCAATAGAAGCTTGAATGGGGACTTTAAATTGATGCCGGGGAATTAGTTCTTTGAGTTTTTCCGCCATAGCTCTACCGACATTGTAAGCCTTATCCCTATGGACAATCATGGCTAGGGAATCCACTGGATCACCGTTAATCAGAATATCCAATTTCACCAAAGGATTTTCTCGGTAGCCAATCAGATGATATTCCATACTGGCGTAACCGCGAGAACGGGATTTCATTTGATCAAAAAAGTCGGTGACAACTTCAGCTAAAGGTAACTCATAAGTTAGTGTTGTCCGTCCTTGGGTGAGATATTTCATATCTTTGAAGATTCCCCGACGGTTTTGCGACAACTCCATTAAAGAACCGACGTAGGTTTCTGGAGTAATCATTTCGACTTTGACATAGGGTTCTTCAATTCTGTCGCGCTCATTCGGTTCAGGTAAGCGGCTAGGATTATCAATGTATAGTTCTTCACCCTTGTTGGTGACAACTTTGTAAACTACGGATGGTGCGGTAATGATTAAATCTAGGTTATACTCGCGCTCCAAGCGTTCCTGAACAATTTCCATGTGCAGTAACCCCAAAAACCCGCACCGGAAACCAAAACCCATAGCGCTAGAGGTTTCTGGTTCATAGTGTAATGCGGCATCATTGAGTTCCAGTTTTTCTAAAGCTTCCCGCAAGTCTTCAAACTGATCTGCATCTATAGGGAACATCCCACAAAATACCATAGGATTAGCTTCCGCATAACCAGGCAATGCTTCTGTAGCTTTGTTTTTACACAGGGTAATTGTGTCTCCTACCCGGGCATCAGCCACAGCCCTAATTGATGCTCCTAAATAACCTACTTCTCCAGCATGAAGTTCTTCAACTTGCTTTTGACTAGGAGCGAGAACACCTAATTCTTCAATGACATACTCTTTACCGGATGCCATTAAGTAAATGCGATCGCCTTTTTTCACAGTGCCATCCATCACTCGGAAATAAACAATTACACCTCGGTAACTATCATAGTAACTATCAAAAATTAACGCCCTAAGCTTCTCATTTACAGTATCAGCAGGTGGTGGAACTCGTTCGACAATTGTTTCTAAAATTTCAGCAATGCCAATTCCCTCTTTAGCTGAAGCCAAAATTGCCCTACTGCAATCTAAACCAATAATTTCTTCAATTTCGCCAATTACTCGTTCTGGTTCTGCCCCTGGTAAATCAATTTTATTTAAAACAGGGATAATTTCTAGATTACTTTCTAGGGCTAAATAGACATTTGCTAATGTTTGCGCTTCTACACCTTGGGACGCATCTACAACTAATAATGCCCCTTCACAAGCAACAAGAGAACGTGAGACTTCATAAGAAAAATCCACGTGTCCAGGAGTATCAATTAAATTGAGAACGTACTGCTGACCATCCTTAGCAGTATAATTCATCCGGGCAGCTTGCAGCTTAATGGTAATGCCGCGCTCCCGTTCTAAATCCATGTTATCCAGAAACTGCTCTTTCATCTGTCTATTTTCTACAGTTCCAGTAGCCTGTAGTAAGCGATCAGCGAGAGTAGATTTTCCATGATCAATGTGAGCAATAATACAAAAATTCCGAATGCGAGCAGCGGGAACGTCAGTCATATACTATTTTTGCTTAAAGCAAACCAAAGTGAAAGCTATTTACTTCATGTATTTTAATGCTTTCTGAGGTAATAAGGCAAAAGGGAAAAGGTAATAAGCCAGAGGTACGGAACATAAAAAGAAAAAGAATTTTCTTCTTTCTCCTAACTCCTGACTCCTCTACGGTAACTTATCGCTACGATATGGAGTCTTTGACACTCTCAGGTCTAAATACACTGAGATTCTGCGGACAAAATAGTTTTAGGCAAAACCCAAAGTCTAATTCTCGCTACGATTGTCAAGGATTGTCTACGTTATCGAGAGCGAAGAAATACTTCCCCAATAGCAACAATACTATTATTCGTTGGTATCAGGAAATTATAGCCTATTTTGATAATAGGACAACCAGTGGTACTGTGGAAGGAATTAATAATAAGCTTAAACTAATAAAACGGTCGGGATATGGATTTAAAAACTTTGAGAATTTCCGAATTAGATGCTTATTAAACTGGCATTTTGTTTAATAGTTTAGCATAACAAGTACCGAAGAGCCGTCTTTATTCAGCCTCATTAATAACTTGTTGAGGAAAAGATTTAGAAATAGATGACACTATAAATAATTTATTTTGTCTGAATCAGGATGCCCAGGATTAGAGGATTTACAGGATTTTTTATGAATATTTATCTGGGAATATTTCGGGTTTTTAAGATGAGTTTTTTCTACATCCTGAAAATGCTTAATTGTCTGAATCAGGATACCCAGGATTAGAGGATTTACAGGATTTTTTATGAATATTTATCTGGGAATATTTCGG
>JBAXRM010000294.1:0-3841 GCA_037131225.1 Nostocales cyanobacterium ELA583
GGTTTGTCATGGATGCCTGAATAACTCTTTCCCCGATATATTGAGGGGATACAATTTATGTTTATTATAACAAACAGTAAGCGTCAGGAGAAAATTATAATTAATTACCCATTCAGGAAAAAATTTGATAAACTAACTGTCATCAAACATCGTTCTAAGTTTAATTTTAAAAAAACTATGTTTAAATTCCCTCAAGTATTTCCCGTATTAGGTTTACCAGTGCATATAATGAGTAATTATCCAAACTGGTTATTAGATTGCTTAAAAGCAGGTCAAGGGACTCATGTAGTCACCCTCAATGCTGAAATGACTATGCAAGCAGAGCGTAATCTCCCCCTAGCGCAGATCATTAAAAATGCTGAATTAGTCATTCCCGACGGAGCAGGAGTTGTGCTATATCTACAATATTTATTAGGACAAAAAGTACAACGTTTTCCAGGAATTGAATTAGCAGAAAAACTTTTGCAAACAGTAGCTCAAGAACAAACATCTGCTTCAATATTTTTCTATGGAGGCGCACCAGGAATAGCCGAAAAAGCAGCAGATTTATGGCAAAAACAACTCCCCACTCTCAAAATAGCAGGAACAAATTCGGGTTATCATTCCCCAGAAGAAGAACAACAATTATTGCAAAATCTCACCCAACTACAGCCACAAGTAATATTTGTTGGTTTGGGAGTACCACGTCAAGAATTATGGATTGCTGAACACCGTCATTTGTGTCCTCACTCCATTTGGGTAGGTGTTGGTGGTAGTTTTGATATTTGGTCAGGAATAAAAACTCGCGCTCCCCGTTGGTTAGCAAACAATAATTTAGAATGGCTATATAGACTATATCAAGAACCTTGGCGGTGGCAACGAATGTTAGCCTTACCAGAGTTCGTTTACAAATCCTTGATTTATCGTTGGACTAAGGTTAAGGGAATGTAGGTTGGGTTGAGCGACAGCAAAACCCAACATTGTCAGGCATTTATTTAATACTTAAGTTTGTGATACTTTCGGGTATGTTTATTTTCAGATAATCGGCAATAAAATCACCATGCTTTTGCTTGATTTCAAGAGGGAGAAATTTGAATCCTCTAGTTTGTCTTCGACAGTTAGGCGAACCACAAAAACAATCTGGAATGGCAATACTAATGGTAACCGTTCACAGGGGGTGAGAATTTATTAAAAAACCTGAAAGCTTTGTCTGTTGGTCTTTTCAGCTAACTTGACATATTAACGAATGGTTTCTAAATTGGCTAGAAAACGATTTGCAAACCGATATAGAGATTTTGCGAATTTTAAATGACCTAAAAAAATCAAATCTATACCATTTTTCATGCTGTTTTCGTTGAATCTCGTATAGAGCGTTTTTTGTACCCCCCGTGAACGGTTACATACTAATGTACTCTGTTGTCTCATAATCCCAGGTAATCTCAGTTCCAGCAGGAATATCAACCAATGCTACAAAATCGTAGCCTCCAAATTTATTATTCCGAACTCCTGTATTTGGGCTACAAGAATGATTGAGTAATCGTCCCGGCTCATCGAATTCTACATGGAGATCAAAATCCATTTGCAAAGAGTGCATAGTTCTTTCTGGCAGGATTTCCACTTTTTTTCCCACCACCACAGTCTCGCCTTTACGGAAGTATCGGCTGGCAAAAACGCCTCTGCCTTTATTTGTTACTTTTACTAAGGTATCTAAGTCCATCATCCTATTTTTGAGTAGAGATTACAAATCGTATTCCGATTCCATGAGATTGCTATGATTGCTATTGAGTAGCGATACTGGAATCTTAATTGGCTCAGTATCCGCAGATGAAAGTGCGGCAACAATCGGCTCATTGACTTCTATTTCGGCATCCTGCGATTTGCTCTGACCAAAAACCATTGCCACCAAAACCAAACTTGCGCCAATTATACCGCGTATTCCTAGTTGCTCTCCCAGTATTAGAAACGAGAAAATCGCTGCAAAAATTGGCTCAAGGGTATACATTAGAGCCGTTTCGTAAGCATTAACCCATCTTTGAGCTAATACTTGGAGAACAATAGTAGCAGCAGTATCAATCAATCCCAAATACAAGACTACACCCCATTCGGCACTTATTACCTCATACTCTCTCAGCAAATCTGGCGCTCCCCAGATTAAAGACACTATTGCTATTACCCAAAGCTGGATCGCTGTCAGGGGCAAAATAGGGTGGCGCAATGTGATAGACTCAAGCTTCAGAATGTAGATAGAGTAGAGAAAAGCGTTGCCTAACATCAAGAAATCGCCAATCACTATCTGTTCACTTTCCCAACACATCACTCCCACCCCAAGTATAGCCATTGCTGCGGCGAGGAAAGTTTTTAGAAATACTTGCCGACCTAGCAGTTGTCCCAGCAGAGGAACTAGAATAACGTTAAAACTAGCAATAAATGCAGCATGATTTGCAGAGGTAGTCTCAAGGGCAAATGTTTGAAGATTTAAGGTGCTAAAGATGATCAGTCCCAATAAGACTCCATCCCGTAGCAGGGGAAAATTAAGGAAACGCAAATAGGGGGTGAAAGGTAATGCGGCTACTACAAAGCGAGTTGCAAATATTACTGAAGGAGAAAGGCTACCAAGGGCTGATTTAAGAACTGGGTAGCTCGTACCCCAGATGAGAGTGACGACCAGTAACACACCAATACCCCAAGTATAGAGAGTGTTTGGTGATTTTTCAGAGAAATGATTTGATCCTGTGGTCATTGAGCGGCATATCCTATTGATAGTTTAAATGCTGTTCTTGCGTCAATAATAGAAGGCATTAAAACACAACACACTAATAACTCTATATCGAAATCTGGCGATAATTCACTTTCCAGGGCTGTTGCAGTCTAAAGTCTGACATTTTATGTATTTACGAGAATGCGTTAACGGATTTTGGATTTGCGTTAGGGAAGCGTACGCAGCGAGTATTTTGGATTTTGGATTTACTCCGCCCTAAAGTGTGGAGCTTCTCTGATTTTAGATTGGTGTCAGGAATAAGAAAGAAAAAAATCACGAATATTTTGCACAAATGCTAAAGTATTTTCTAGGTGAATATTATGTCCAACTTGATGAATTATTTGTAATTTAGCAAAGTTACATTTTTCAGTTATAGTTATATTAATATCAATAAATTTTTTATCTTTTTCTCCAACTAATAATAATAAAGGAATAGTATTTTCAGTGAGCAATTCCCATAAACAAGGTTGAAAACCAGTTCCCATAAACTGCAATGATTTTACTAAATTTAGGGGATGATTTGCCAATCTGCTTTCTATCATAGATTGGTATTGAGGATGATTTTTGATATTCCCAAAAATAGGTTGTTGATACCAATGATTGAGAAAGTCATAAAAATCATCTTTATCCATCATTCTTGCTAATTTTCTGGCTATTTGAGTATCACTTTTAATTCTGGTTAATCTTGCCGTTTCTGTGGCTAAACCAGGAGAAGCAGATTCTAAAATGACTTTAATAAACCTGTGGGGAAAATGTAGAGTCAGATATAAAGCTAATCTTCCCCCCATTGAGTAACCAATTAAATAACATTGGTTTATGTTTAATTTATTTAATAATTGGACAATAGCTGCGGCTGTAGATGCCATTATATAACATTCATCATCTAAAACCTGAGTCTTTCCATGTCCAGGTAAATCAATAGTCAGACAAGAAAAATCATCAACCAGTAATTTTATGGTTTCATCAAATTCATGAATATTCCCCATAAAGCCATGTAGAAAAAGAATTATTGGTTTCTCTTGATTTACTTTGAAGGAATAATTAAATTTATAGGGCTTGCTGAAAAAGTGGAAAAAGGCAAAAAAAAATTGACCAGGTAGTTAG
>JBAXRM010000295.1:0-3828 GCA_037131225.1 Nostocales cyanobacterium ELA583
CACGTAAGTCTTGATTTCTTACAAGCTCAGTCCCTTTAGGGCTGAGTTATTGACAGCATTCTTAATTTTGGCAATGACAAATTATGCTCCTTCTGAACGATCAATTTTCTGACTAGGAGAAGATTCATAAAGAGCATCTAACTGTTCCCGTGCATCATCAAGATCAATTGAACGCATGACCAATAACGGTTCTTTAATCATATTACCTGAACTATCTAACAATTCAGGATGGGGGACATACTGCTTTCTAGCTGCATGATAGCCAAAGCTACCTTGTGATGATTGGTTGGTTGGATAAGTCCGTTCCCTATCGAAACTGAACATGATCAGATTCCGAATTAAATTACTAACAGCCATAAATGCCAAAACGGTGAAAGCTAAAATATAAAGTAGGTGTAGCATTAGATTTTCCTCCAGAACAGCAAAGGTTAAAATGTTATTTGGTAAAACTTAAGACTCCGCAAAGAAGCAATTTACGGTAAAAGAAAATGTAAAATTCTTTAATTGTGCGCGTATGTTATGTGATGCAATCCTTGTATTCATATCAAGGTAACATGAGATACATTATTTTTTTATGAAAACAATGTTAAGAATTGTCTAATATCTTTACAATTTCCACTTTATTTAGATTTTGTCAAGAGATTAATTATTCCTTGAACTGACCTAAACGCATTCCCACAACCCAACATTCTGTAACTAATTGATGCCAAGGCATTACAGTCGCCATATCAATTCCCACTTGTTGATTAGTTGCTTTAAACAACATCTTTGCCGTGTTGAGTTCATCTTCTGCATCCTTAACTCGCTTTAGTAAGTTTAGTTGCTCTTGTTCACTCATGAATTGAATTCTCTCATTTTCTAGAATTTGACAATATCGTTCAAACCAATATTGAAAATCGTCTAGCAGTGGTTCTAAGACTGATTTGAGTAAATCAGCATTTGATAGATTCGAGTCCCCCATATATGAGAAGCATATTTCCTAATTCTTATTTTATATTAACATTCTTTACGATTCTTAACAATCAGTTCATAACTTCTCACACCAAAAAAAGCTGTAATTGGGCATCTGAAGCATGATTATATAAATTTGGTAATAAGTTTGTAAAGCTCCTTGGGAGTAAATCTAGATACCTCTGAAGGAATAAGTTAATCAGGAGTCAGGAGTTAATGAACCACGTATCCCTGACGGGACCGGAGGGATATAGGGACGAAGAACACGAAGGAAGAAGGAAAAAGGAAGGAACAAGAAAAACAATGTGTCCTTCTGTTTGCTTTCCCCTACTCATAGTTGGGCTAAATTAGGAGAAACTATAGCCAGTGGACTATTATTTAGTTTGTAAAGATATTTTTTGTCAAGTTTATTTTTATCACTTCGTTTAACGTTTAACAGCCGATGTCGTCAAATCAAGAAACCCAACCAGCCGAAAAAATCTATTTACCCCGTACCAGCGAATCAGAAACCTTAAAAAAGATTCGTCACACAGCTTCGCATATCATGGCAATGGCAGTGCAAAAGCTATTTCCTAAAGCGCAAGTCACAATTGGTCCTTGGATTGAAAATGGGTTTTATTATGACTTTGATAGTCCAGAACCCTTTAGCGATAAGGATTTGAAAACCATTCAAAAAGAAATGGTCAAAATTATTAATCGCAAATTGCCATTAATTCGGGAAGAAGTCAGCAGGGAAGAAGCGCAAAGTCGCATTGAAGCTATTAAAGAACCCTATAAGCTGGAAATTCTCGCAGATATTACAGAAGAACCCATCACAATTTACCATTTAGGAGATCAATGGTGGGATTTATGCGCTGGTCCCCACCTCGAAAATACTAGCGAAATTAATCCTAAAGCTATAGAGTTAGAAAGCGTTGCTGGCGCTTATTGGCGGGGAAATGAAAATAACGCCCAATTGCAACGCATTTATGCTACTGCTTGGGAAACTCCTGAACAACTCGCAGAGTACAAACGCCGAAAAGAAGAAGCCCTGCGTCGTGACCATCGTAAACTGGGTAAGGAATTAGGATTATTTATCTTTTCCGATTTAGTTGGTCCTGGTTTACCTTTGTGGACTCCTAAAGGGACTTTACTAAAAACGATTTTAGAAGACTTCCTCAAAAAAGAACAATTAAAACGGGGTTATCTCCCTGTAGCTACTCCTCACATTGCCAGAGTTGATTTATTTAAAACATCTGGACATTGGCAGAAATACAAGGAAGATATGTTTCCTTTAATGGCTGAAGATGAGGAAGCAAGAGCAATAGAACAGGGTTTTGTTCTCAAGCCCATGAACTGTCCTTTCCATATCCAAATATACAAGAGTGAGTTACGCTCTTATCGGGAATTACCGATGCGTTTGGCGGAATTTGGCACGGTTTACCGTTATGAACAATCGGGGGAATTGGGTGGTTTAACCAGGGTGCGCGGTTTTACTGTTGATGATTCTCACTTGTTTGTGACTCCCGAACAGCTAGACAGCGAATTTTTGAATGTTGTAGATTTGATTTTGACCGTTTTCAAAAGTCTGCAATTAAAGAATTTTAAAGCTAGACTCAGTTTCCGTGATCCTACCAGTGATAAATATATTGGTTCTGATGAAGCTTGGGATAAAGCTGAGGGGGCGATTCGTCGCGCTGTGGAACAGTTGGGAATGGATTATTTTGAAGGGATTGGGGAAGCGGCTTTTTATGGTCCTAAACTCGATTTTATCTTCAGTGATGCTTTAGAACGAGAATGGCAATTGGGAACTGTCCAGGTGGATTATAATTTACCGGAACGGTTTGATTTAGAATACGTGGCTGAAGACGGTTCGCGCAAACGTCCGGTAATGATTCACCGCGCCCCTTTTGGTTCTTTGGAACGGTTAATAGGGATTTTAATTGAAGAGTATGCGGGTGATTTCCCCTTGTGGTTAGCGCCTGTGCAAATCAGGTTATTACCTGTTGGTGATGTTCAGTTAGATTTTACTAAAGAGGTAGCAGCAAAGATGGTGGCGTTGGGTATTCGCGCGGAAGTTGATTTAAGTGGCGATCGCTTGGGTAAGTTGATTCGCAACGCCGAAAAGGATAAAATACCTGTAATGGCGGTGGTTGGTGCCAAGGAAGTGGAAGCTAATAGCTTGAGTATTCGTACCCGTGCTTCTGGGGAATTGGGAGTAATCACCGTAGATGAAGTTGCGAGTAAAATCACAGAAGCGATTACTAACTTTAGTAATTTCTAGTAATTAGTAGTGACTTTCTTAATATCTAAGAGATGGATCTACTAGGGATGTACAGGCATCATAAATAACACGTATGACAGAAGAGTATGATATAGTACTCTTCTTCTGATTAGTATTTGAGTAAATATCCTGTGGTGCAAAATTAGTCGTAAAACCCACATTCAGTAGGTAATTTAAGACAAAAAATAATATTGGTAAGAAGATGCACTCGTACACATCGCACCGACAAGTAAAATTGAATCTATCATCCCTGCTATTATCCCTAGATGATCTATGTTTTGAATTTCTATTTCTTGGGGTTTTAATTTCACAACAGATTCCTCTACTTGTTCTATTGTGATTCTCTCATTTCTTGCTTTTGTGAACAATTAATTTTTTAATCATATCGAATTTTCTCTTTCTTTCAGTCCCGTTACGAAGTTCCACTTTCTCACTCCATGCCCAGCTTAATGCTACTTACTGTCATTAAGCCTCTTACCCTTGGAATGATTTTTAGTTATTATATACTACTCGCTAGGCTTTTTTGATATGTGACAGTTCAGGGTGCGGAATGTGGGTTATAACTCCCGGTTCGCCCATTTTTGCGAGAGTTAGAAGAATTCTACTCAGGAGTA
>JBAXRM010000296.1:0-3798 GCA_037131225.1 Nostocales cyanobacterium ELA583
TCACTGAGCGGTGTCGAAGTGCGGTCACTGAGCGGTGTCGAAGTGCTGTTTTTTTTCGTGCTACGCATCTTAAAGTAAATTACACAGCTTTTTGGGAAATTTTTAAGCCAGTATTCCAGGAATTCAGAAAAATGTATAATAAGGGCCTGCTGAGGTAATTAGAGAAGCTGGAAAAGTATTAAAGTTTTTGTCCTGTATATATAGATCGTACTTCACCGTTACGACGAACAATAGCTTCTCCACGACTTACTTCTACTAATGTCCAACCTGTAGTACCGATATTTTCACCTAGATTAATCCGGCGACTAATACCATCAACTTTAAACAAAGCTACAGATTTATTACCCAACTCCAATAGCCCTTCCAATTGTGCGGAGTAGATAGGTGTGGAGACCTGTTGTGTTGTATTATTAGGTTCTTTTGCTGGTAGAGATGGAGCAAGAGTTGGTAATTTTGGTGGTGCAACTTTCAGCAGTTGAGGATTAATGGTTGCTGGTTTTAAATTAACCTGTGTCGTTTTTGCTATGGGTTTATTTGCTGGTTGTATGGTATTAATCGGGGGATTATTAACTGCTAAAGATGAAGATGAAAGTAAGGCTGGTGGTATGGGAACTGCTGGAACAGTTGGTATTTGATATTGGGGTGCAGGGGACTGATAAACTGGAATATATATGCGCTCAACTACATTAGGAGGAGTTAGCCGACTAGTAGCAGGTAGTACATTATTTGCTGCTACAGGTAATGGCAAAGTTTCGGTTGGTTGGGTATTTGGTAAAGCTAAGGCAGTTGTTTGGTTAAGATTAACAGTGGGAAATCCTGGTTTGGCAATTGTTTTATCAGTAGTTGTCCCCTGCTGTTCTATAACTGCCAGGGCTTCCAACATATAATTTACCAGATCTAACTGAGGATCTGTTGTTACAGATAGAGGTAATAGTCTTGGGGAATTTGGCAACCTTTGGGAAGTTAATTTGGCATTTATTGTAGTTAATAAATCAGACTTTGTTAAGTAAAATATACCTAACGAGGCCACAGTTACGCCTAATACCATGAATATCAGTTTACTTAAACCACTAGTTTGTTCTTTTTCCGTAGTCGTAATTGTTCTGGCAGTGGGCGGATTAACTACCAGTGTTGTGGTTTGGATATTTTTAATGGGTGCAGCGGACTGTAATGGACGATTAAGCTTTGATGGCAAAACCACATCCGGCAATTGAAATGTTATGGGTTGCACAGGCACAGACTCGGTTCTGTCCCGATGATAATTCCGCTTATTTCGACCATCTAAAATGTTGTCAATATCATTGAAAAGTTCATCCATTAATCCTTCTGCATAGGTTTCTATCGTCCAAGGCTCGTTGTTGACGAAATCTATGGCTAAGGCCATGCTGGCGTTATCGGATGCTTCTGAAACAAGTACATTAGTGCTGGATTTGGGTAACATAGGCTTTTCGGTTGTAGCTTAAAATAATGAGTAAATAAAGTTGCTACTGCTGTGGAAATCAACTACCTTTTTTAATTAAATAGCTGATTTTTCTTGCCAGAGTCCGAGATTTGATCAGCTAATGGTATTAGATTGTACTCTGTTATGGAAATTTTGGTGAAATTAGTTAAAAAAATTTATAAAAGAGGTCAGGAGGAAGAAAGAAGAAAGTTCCTTCCTTGCTATACATAGTTGTCTTTTCTCTTACCTATTACCTATTACCTATTACCGAAGCAGTCTTGTTTTTAGCTATTTCTAAATATATCAAGAGAGCGTTGATATCGGCTGGATTGACTCCTCCAATTCTTGCGGCTTGTCCAATGGTGAGGGGTTTAACTTTGTTGAGCTTTTCTCTAGATTCTTTAGATAAAGTCTCAATGGTTGAGTAGTCTAAATCACAAGGTAGTTGGCGATTTGCTTGACGGGCAACTTGGTCAATTTGCTGTTGCTGCCTTGCTAAATAACCAGCATATTTGATGTCAATTTCTGCTCCTTCTTTTTCCGCTTGTTTGAGAGTGGGGTTGTCGAGTCCGTGACGTTCCAAATCAATGTAATGGATGCCAGAACGACGCAGTAAATCTGCTAGGGTAATAGAGCCTTTTATGGCTTGTTGGGTATTGTGAGCGATCGCTTGCCCAACTGCCTCATTTTCTTTTATTCTAGTTAAATGGAGGCGTTTTTTCTCTGCTGTAATCTGTTCTTGTTTTTTAGTATATAAATCCCACCGTCGGTCGTCAATTAAACCAATTTCCCTTCCTAACGGTGTCATGCGGATATCAGCATTGTCAGAACGCAGCAATAAACGATACTCTGATCTGCTGGTGAGCATTCGATAAGGTTCGCGTAAATCCTTCGTACACAGGTCATCAATTAAAGTGCCAATATAACTTTGTTCACGGGGGAAAATAATCATTTCCTCACCCCGCACAAACCGTGCTGCATTGATTCCCGCTACCAAACCTTGAGCAGCAGCTTCTTCATAACCAGTAGTCCCGTTTACCTGTCCCGCACAAAATAATCCTGGTATTTTCTTGGTCATCAAGGTAGGATAACACTGAGTTGCAGGCAAATAATCATACTCTACTGCATAGGCAGGACGCAACATGACACAGTTTTCTAAACCAGTCAAACTCCGCAACATGAAAATTTGCAGAGTTTCGGGTAAACCAGTGGAAAAACCTTGAATATACAATTCAGGAATATCTCTGCCTTCTGGTTCAATAAAGATTTGGTGATTTTCTTTATCGGCAAAGCGGACAATTTTATCTTCAATACTCGGACAATAGCGGGGTCCTTTTGCTTCTACCCAACCACCATAGACTGGGGACAGATGCAAATTCTCTTTAATTAAACGATGAGTTTCTTTAGTAGTGCGGGTCATGTGACAGGGCATTTGTTCCCGTTCTACCCAGACTTCGGGGTCAAAACTGAACCAACGTACCGCTTCGTCTCCTGGTTGCAGTTCCATTTGACTGTAATCAACAGAACGCTTATCAACCCGTGCGGGTGTGCCGGTTTTTAGTCTCCCGGTTTCAAATCCTAAACGGTGCAAAGTTTGTGTTAATCCTTCTGCTGCAAACTCTCCCGCGCGGCCTGCGGCCATTGATTTATTCCCAACCCAAATCTTGCCACCTAAAAATGTGCCTGTGGTGAGAATGACGGCTTTGCAGTGAAAAGATACGCCAAAATAAGTTTCTAAACCAATAATTTCATCATTAGCGTCTAAAATTAAATCTGTCACCATGCCTTCGCGAATTGTCAAATTCTCTTGATTTTCGACAATTCCCTTCATTACTGCCGCATATTCTCGTTTATCCGTTTGCGCTCGTAATGCCCATACCGCAGGACCCCGTGAAGAGTTGAGGATGCGTTTTTGTAGGTATGTCCGGTCTGCTATTTTGCCAATTTCTCCACCCAAAGCATCTATTTCATGGGTTAATTGGGACTTGGCTGGTCCACCGACTGCGGGGTTACAGGGTTGCCAAGCGATTTTATCTAAGTTTAGAGTCAATAGCAGAGTCCGACAACCGAGGCGGGCAGTAGCAAGTGCTGCTTCGCAACCGGAGTGACCTGCACCGACGACAATCACATCATAAGCGTCTCGGAATTCAGGGGAATTGTGCATGGTCTTAGTTACAGAATTAAGTCAGTTAGGATTTATGATATAAATAGCCTATTATACATTATTTTTGATTTGTCGGTAATTGGCAATTAGACATACAAAAATTCCTTTATTTCCGTAAGCTTATTAAACTTCATTATTAGGTAGTGGTAAATATGTAGTGAAATCTCATATTTTCCAACTTAAATTATTCATT
>JBAXRM010000297.1:0-3794 GCA_037131225.1 Nostocales cyanobacterium ELA583
GCATCGGCATAGTTAGGATTAATTTTGAGAGCTTGGTTGTAATCTTGTATCGCCGATTGTTTATCTCCTAAAGCATCACGGAGATTTCCTCGGTTGTTGTAGGCATCGGCATAGTTAGGATTAATTTTGATCGCTCGGTTGTAATCTTGTATCGCCGCTTGTTTATCTCCTAAAGCACTATAAGCATTACCGCGATAGAATAAAGCTTCAGAATTATTAGGAGTAAGGCGAATTACTTCATCATAAGCTAATATTGCCCCGCGATAATCTCCTATTTCATACTTATCCGCAGCCTGAACTAAGAAATCATCAGCTTTTAGTTTTGTCGTCTTTGGTGGTTCAGAGAAACCTTGAGAAAGTTGAATTAAAATATTAATAGGAATACCGGAATTTCTTCCAGATTTGACAGTCGCACTAGAGGTATTGATCTGATCAAAATCAATATCAATTTTAAAATTTCGGTTCTCAACCAGAGTTCCTTCAGCGTGGCTGGGTTGGTTGGTAGTCGCAATTGTCGTTAATGCTGTCAGGGACGCGAGAATAACAATTTGCGTCAACCCTATCCACCCTTGACTAAATAACCTTTGTTTCATAACTTTAGGTAATTTTTGTGATGTTAATTTGATACTGTTATTATAATAAATTATATGTAAACCTGGGTAAGTTTGGGCAACTTACTGACTAAGTTATATTCAAAATGTCTTAACCGTGTAGTTCCATAGTAGGGGTTTAGCAATGCTAAACCCCTACACACGTGCTAAACCCCTACACATCTCGGTTTTTAACTAAATATCTGGGCGCTATGAATTATGAAGGTTAATCTTGCCAATTACTAATCCCCAAAACCAGATAGGATCAAGATAATCGGAATTGATATTTTCAAGCATCCACTGGAGAGAAGTGTTTATGAATCTGGTTGTACTCCAGAACTGGCTAGATAATGCCTCTTTTGCTGTCTTATTCTGTACGATGTTGGTTTATTGGGTGGGGGCGGCTTTTCCGAGTTTATCGGTGACAGCGGCTTTGGGAACAGCCGGTATGGCGATCGCTAATTTGTGTATGGCGACTTTATTAGGGGCAAGATGGATAGAAGCTGGCTATTTTCCCCTGAGTAATCTTTATGAGTCTTTATTTTTCCTCGCTTGGGGAATTACTGCTGTCCATTTAATTGCTGAAAATAATAGTCGTAGTCGCTTGGTGGGAGTTGTCACTGCACCTGTGGCGATGGGAATTGCGGCTTTTGCGACTCTGACTTTACCATCAAATATGCAGGTGTCAGAGCCTTTAGTTCCGGCTTTGAAATCTAATTGGCTGATGATGCACGTCAGTGTCATGATGTTGAGTTATTCAGCTTTGATGGTAGGGGCATTGTTAGCGATCGCTTTTTTAATTGTTACTCGCGGCCAAAATATCCAATTACAAGGAAGTTCCTTCGGTAATGGTGGCTATCGCAGTAATGGTTATAAACTTCTCAAAGCAGGTGAGTTAGTTACATCTACACCCGCTGTAGAAACTAATAGCTTTTCTCGCTTGGAAAGTAATAATAACGGGAATGGAACTGCGGTTTTAGATGTAGTTACAACTACCCCAATTCAAACTACAGAAATCCTCTCTCCTCAACGTCTTAACTTAGCTGAAACCCTGGATAATATTAGTTATCGCATTATTGGGTTGGGATTTCCCCTGCTGACAATTGGGATTATTGCCGGTGGAGTTTGGGCTAATGAAGCATGGGGTACTTACTGGAGTTGGGACCCCAAGGAAACTTGGGCGTTAATTACTTGGTTAGTATTTGCTGCCTATCTACATTCGAGAATAACTCGCGGTTGGCAAGGACGAAAGCCGGCAATTTTAGCCGCGATTGGTTTTGTGATGGTTTGGATTTGTTATTTAGGTGTGAATCTTCTAGGTAAGGGTTTACATTCTTACGGCTGGTTTTTGTAAGTACATCTATTTTCCCCTCTTCTTCAAAGAAAAGGGGGAATTAAAAATTAAACATTAAAAATTACAATCCCCATCAAAATGAATTATCAATTATCAATTATTTTAATTTTATGCTCAACTCTATTAACTGGGTGTTTTGGCTACCCGCGATTACTGAGTTACCCATTTGATTCGGGGGGAAGGAGTCTCAATAGTTTTTCGTCGGAATTAAATCCGCAAATTTCTGGCAGATATATTGTCTTTACGAGCGATCGCCGGGGCAGTCAAGATATATATATGTTTGATACAGTGACTCGTGATTTAGTATATTTGCCTGATTTAAATTCCTTTGATACAATTGCTTCTCATCCTGCGGCTTCTGCCGATGGTAAATTTATTGTGTTTGCGGCTAGTCGTCAAGGGCGAACAAGAATTGTTTTATATGATAGAGATGTGCGACAATCACGGAATTTAGCCGGTGATATTCAGGGAGAAGTCCGCAATCCCACAATCAGTGCTGATGGTAATAGAATTGCCTTTGAGTATAGTAACAATGGACAATGGGATATTTTGGTTTATGACCGTTTTGGTAGAAAATTAAATATTCGTCAAGATCCCAGTTAATTGAGGAGTAGGAGCGTATTGCAATACGCCCGTACAGGAGTCAGGAGAAAAGAAAGAAGAAAAAAGAATTAAGTAGGGGCGCAGGGCGTGCGCCCAGAATTCAAAATCAGTTAATCAGTGTTTTGTATAGATTCGATGAGCGATCGCACTTCCTGAGTCCCTTGAGATGGTTCAAAAGAAAGAGGAAATTTACCTCTAACTAGCATTCGTAAACCCAAAGGTGCAAGACTGAGTAGTCCTTGAAGATCGCGGAAATAATTACCAACTACTTGCACACCAAATTGACGTTCATCAATCCAACCACCTTGTTTGACTAAATCTACCAAAACTTTGCGGTGACGAATTGCCCGACTGTCACTAGCTTCTTTACGCTCTAGAATTTCCTGTTTAATTTTGGTGATTTGCTCTAATGGGGCAACTTCCATGGGACAAACTGAATCACAGTAAAGACAACGAGTACAACCCCAAACCCCTTGAGTGCCTTCGCTATAGTTTTCTAATCGTTGTTCTGTATTACTATCGCGGGAATCTGCCACCATGCGATATGCTTTAGCCAAGGCATGGGGACCAACAAAGTCAGGATTGACTTCCAGAGCATTACATTCAGAATAACAAGCTCCACACATAATACAATTGCCCGTTTGATCAAGGAGCGATCGCTCTTGAGGCGTTTGTAAAAACTCTCTTTCGGGAACTTGTCTAGCTGCTGTACTCACATAAGGAGCAATCGTCTCCAAATTATTCCAAAAACCACTCATATCCACAACCAAATCCTTAATTACAGGCATATTCCCCAAAGGTGCAACTGTAATTTCTGGAGTAGTTGGCGACTGATTTGCAGATAATGAGATTTTTTCTAATCTGGCCAGTTCACTCCCGACATTTTCCTTACAAGCCAAAGCAGAACGTCCATTAATCCTCACAGTACAGCTACCACAAATTGTATTGCGGCAATTTTTGCGAAATGCTAAAGTTCCATCTTGTTCCCACTTAATCTGATTGAGACAATCCAGGATAGTATTACCTGGTTCTACCTCCAAAAGATAAGATTTGAAAACAGGGTGAGAATTTTCTTGTTGTCGAGTAATCTTAAAAATAACTTCCATTATTATCAATCCAAATCTGGGGTTTAAATCTTCTCTATTACCTTACCCACCTCAACAGTCATGAAGCTAGGGAAAAATGAAATCTAATAGTAAGTAGATGAACACAATAAAACCAATCTGTGTAAAGAAAAGTAAAATTAC
>JBAXRM010000298.1:0-3778 GCA_037131225.1 Nostocales cyanobacterium ELA583
GATACAGCACTTCCCGGTGTTATGAGGTACAAAAACCCCACCCCCAACCCCCTCCAGTATCAAAAGCTTATCCTTTTCTTCCCCCCGCAGCGGGGGGATTTAGGGGGGGTGCGATGAGGGGGCTAAGATGTACCTCATAAGAGCGGAAACCGCTGTAAGGGTTTCCGGTTTTTTGAATCTCAAAAAATGCAAGATTTTTGCTAATGGTGTCTCAAAATAGGTGCATTTTCCCTGTTCCCTATCCTTAGCAATAACTTTTATGGCTTACGCTACGCTATCAGCAAACCCTAATTATTACTAACTTTTCCCCTGTTAAAATACTGATAGTAGGAATTATAATAATAACTAGACTGTGATGTATCACCATTAACAACTAGGCCTAATAAGTTAATTGGATATGTTCTCAGGCTATCTTGAACTTTCACTAAGGCTGATTTATCAGTTTTATTCATTCTCATAACTAGCATCATACCATCAGCATTAGCTGCTATTAATCTAGCATCTACCAGACCGAGCATAGGAGGGCAATCATAAATTACTAAATCAAAGCTTTGACTGAAATGCTCCATTAGCTGCTTCATTCGATCCGATGACAACAATCTTACGGAGTCCGGTGGTATTGGTCCAGAAGTAATCACAGAAAGATTCTTTATTGCGGGAACTTCTCTAATCAACTTTTCCACACCCATGTTTGAGGAAATCAAATTGCTTAATCCCGACAGATTATCTAATTCTGACAATTTGTGAATCTGAGGACGACGGAGATCAGCATCTACAAGTAATACTCTTTTTCCCATCACCGTAGCTATTTTTGCTAAATTAAATGCTATCGTACTCTTACCATCTCCTGGCATAGGGGATGAAATAACTAGAGAATTAATGGGTCGGTCAGAATTAAGTAGTTGAATATTGCTATATAAAACCTGTAGTGATTCCCAAAATTCTCCTTGACCATAATACCCTTTTTGACGACCAAAGATATGAGAAGGTTTATCGGTGTCTTGGGGAATATCAGCTAGAACTATTTTGCCATCACTTACTCTATTATTTGAATTTAACAACGGATCAACTGAGGATTTATCAAAGGGAAGAGTTCCTATTATGGGTATTTTTATTTTCTCTTGAATACTTTCAATAGTATGGTACGTATTATCCATCTCTTCCAAGATTTTGGCAGCACCGAGACCTAATAAAAAACTAGCCACAAATCCCAATAGTAAATTGCGGCGAATATTCGGTGAAATTGGATATTCTGAATGATTAGGTGCTTGGATTAATTCCCAGGGTAATTCTGTTTGCGCTACTTGTATCTGTAGTTGTTCCCGGGTACTCAAAAACCGAGTTAAACTTTCATTTGCTATTTGTAAATTTCTCTGGATGTCAGTGTATTGCCTAGATAAAAGTGGTAGTTGTGCTAGTGTATTTTGTAGTTTTTGTTCTGCTTGTGATAATTGTTGATTATCTGCTTCTACTTTACTGACTAAATTTGCAGCTTCAGCTACTTTGATCGTCAAGGATCTTTTTGCTTCTTCTTCAATCAGAGGTAAGAGATTGTTACGTTTTTCTTGCAAAGTTTTAACAACCGGATTATCTGGGTTAAATCTAGCTAATTCTCCAGATATTTGGGTGTCTAATTGGCGCTGCTGAGTGATTAACTGCTGATATAAAGAAGAATTATTAATAGCACTTAATTGTCCTGTTTCTCCCTGTAAGCTTAGATAATTAAACTTAGCAGAAGTCAACTGTTGATTTATACTTAGTCGTTGTTCTCTTAGTCCTTGGATTTGATCAGAAATCAATTTAGATTGGCTTTCTGGATCAATAAAATTGTATTTTTGTCGAAATAGTTGCAGTTCTTTTTGGGTCTGTGCTACCCGATTTTGGATCTTAGGTAGTTCTCTGTTTACAAATTCAACTCCCTGACGGAGTTTAGTTTGCCGCTTATTGAGACTGTATTTTAAGTAGAAATTAGAAATTGTCTCTAGTACAAGGTTGATTTTTTTGGTATCATGATTTTTGTAACTAACTTCAATTACTTTTGCTGTTCCCAAACGACGAATAATTAAATTTCCGAGAAGAGTCGTATAATTAATATCAGGATAGGATTCTTGTATTTTTTTTACAACTGGTCTCAGCAGTTCTGGACTTTTGAGAACTTGAATTTGACTTTCATAATCTAGGTTATTTGATGTCGTGCTACCAGAACTTAATACTAGTTTGCCTAGATCATTATCATTATTAACAGGTTCAACTAATATTTGAAAATTGCCTTCATATATAGATTTCTGGTTAAGAGTTGAATAAGTAACACCTGCCATACCAACAGAGACAACCCCTATAATGATAATTGCTCGGCGCTGCAAAATATCTAAAAATTGTTTGAAGTTCCAATCATTACCCTCTTCACTAATCGGGTAAAATGTGGGATTTGGAAATGATCTAGAGGCTGGAATGCTTTTATCAAGAGAGTTTCCGTGGTTTGTAATTTGCTTTTCCATCATTGAGCTTTATTGGGATATATAGTATAGAGGTGTTTGTTAAAAAAAGTAAATTCGGCTTGTTCAGCAATCAAGAATAGACTAAAAAATTTAAATAGTTCAGGTGTCGGGATAAAAAGTTGGAATTATTTTTCTTGTAAGCAGGTAAAGTATTTTACATCTGATAAGTTTAATTACGAATATAGGTGGTTTAAATTACTGTTGATAAGTTTACAGACAGTAAAAACATATTTACATTATACACTCTTGCTTATCATTTGTCTGTATATGTTACTAGTACAGTACGGCATAAGTTAATGGACTATTCCGAATCTGTGAAAAGCTTATGCTGTATTCATTCTAAATTCTAAATTCCGAGTAAGCGGTATTAGTCTAGTTTAAATTACTTTACCATCCATGTAAAACTTTTTGTATTTATTCATTTTTTGTGGATTGAAAAATAGTATCTTCGGATTCTATCCTTTTTTTGATTGGTTGAGCAGGGTTACCTGAGTAGATGATGTTGGCTTCTAAGGATCTGCCTGTGACACTACCTAATGCTAACACGGCTCCTCGTCCAATAGTAACACCAGGTCCGATAACTGATTTCGCTGCTATCCAACTACCCTCTTGAATATGAATAGGAGCAGGAATTAGGAGAAAATTGGGGTGATTCCAGTCATGATTACCAGTACAGAGATAAACGCCTTGGGATAAACAAACGTGATTTTCGATGATGACAGAAGCTAGATTATCAATCCAGACATCTTCCCCTATCCAAACATAATTACCAACTGTCAAACGCCAGGGAAACTTGATGCGGACTCCTGATTTGATCCGCACACCTTGTCCGACACTAGCTCCAAAAAGCCTGAGTATCCAAACTTTTATAGATGATATGGGCAGCCAATAACTCTCCACTAAAGGTGAGCCGATGAAATACCATAAAAGTTGTTGACTGTATGGTGATCCGGGTGTGTAGTTACCAAGGCTGTAATTATCTAGACGCATAAAATGGGGAAAAAACTTCTTCTTTCAATTTCTCTGCTTTCATTATATGTATACTCAACAAAATTTCCGCTAGAACTCGCCCAAATGTATAATACCAGCTATGCCAAGCGTTGATAATGCTGCCTTTAAGGATCAGACAATAGATTAGAATGATTAAGAGTGCTAAGATTTCCTTTTCGTGGATGCGATTTACTGGCAGCAGTGCTTTCGCGATCGCCAATTAATATTACATACTTACAGCACTTCCCGGTGTTATGAGGTACAAAAACCCCACCCCCAACCCCCTCCAG
>JBAXRM010000299.1:0-3769 GCA_037131225.1 Nostocales cyanobacterium ELA583
TAGCCTATCATGACCATAGCTGAAAGAGAGCAACAGATACTACGAGTGAAAGAACTTTGTCTTACCTTCTATCAATTTGATTCCAGCCTACATACTCATATTCGCACGACTAATCATTTAGAACGATTATTTTGAGAATTTAGGACAAAATCTGACGAAATTGGGACTTTTCCTAATGAAATCAGTTGTTTAACTGTATTTTTCTTATTTCTTAGTTATGCAGCGTGACCATGCCAATCATAACCGATTCCCAATGGCGAAAACTTCGTGATACTAACAAAAAAAGCGGGCTAACCGCTTATTAGAAGGTTAACCCGTTTCGCTTTGGGAATGCGCTAGAGAAATTGTTACTGCAAGACTAACTTAACGTTAGCGTTTTGCAGACCGCGCTGTTTTACTTCAGCCAAAGTCTTGTTAACGGCATATTTTTGATTAATGGAGTTGATCAACTCGGTCTGGTTGTGCTTCTTAGCAACACCCCAAAGGTCAGCAATGAGGTCAAAAGAACCGTCACTGTTACGAGACCAACCTAAATCGTACTCGCCTTCCAATACGGCAACGATGTCGGAACGGAGACGCTGACCGTTATAACCACGAACATCAGCTTCAGTCTTTACGCTGATACCTAAATCGCGCAAAGAGGATGTGAGAATTTCGGCATCGGTAATCTTGGTACGCAGAGTGCTAAAGTGAGACATTTGGGTTTCCTCCAATAAGAAGATTGATGAGAAAAACGACAACGGTTCTTTTTCAGCCAAGCCGCATGATTTGGGAACGGCTTTTTTCTATTTGTTAGCCTTGTGACTAACCTTTCCCCCCTGACATGGCAGAGGAAAGCTTTTAAAACTCCATGCGCTGATATTCAGCAACAGAGGAGGCTGCGGGTCTAGCACGCTGTCTGGCCCAGTCTCGTAAGGCTGTGACCTGTTCTTGCATCGTTCGTGACAGCGGCAAAGTAGACTTCAATGCAGCAATAATATCTAATTGGGTGAACTCCCGATCTTGGGCAAAGGCTTCATACATAGCTGCCACGATCGCCTGTTCAATTTCTGCCCCTGAAAAGCCATCTGACATTTTTGCTAGTTGTTGTAGATCAAATCTAGCAATATCTTCCCGGCGTTTGGTCAGGTGAATACCAAAGATATCCTGACGTTCTTCAGGTGTGGGCAGATCCACAAAGAAAATTTCATCAAAGCGACCTTTCCTCAAAAACTCTCCAGGTAGGCGTTCTACGCGGTTAGCAGTTGCCATTACGAAAACTGGAGATTTCTTTTCCTGCATCCAAGTGAGGAAAGAGCCGAAAATTCTGTTTGATGTCCCCCCATCAGAATCGCCTGAACCACCGCTACCCGCAAAGGATTTATCCAACTCGTCGATAAACAGAATCGTTGGGGAAATTGATTCTGCTGTTTTTAGGGCGTTCCGCAGGTTAGCTTCACTTCGACCCACCATTGAGCCGTCGTATACCCGCCCCATATCTAACCGCAAGATTGGTAAACCCCACAAACGAGAGGTAGTTTTAGCAATGAGTGACTTACCACAACCGGGAACACCGAGAATCAACATTCCCTTTGGTTGCGGCAACCCATACTCTCTCGCTCTTTCTGTAAAGGCGTTAGAGCGTTGGGTCAGCCAGGTTTTTAATTCTTCCAAGCCCCCAACAGCATCAATGGTTTCATCTTCTTCGATGTACTCCAAGATACCGTTCCGACGAATGAGTTGTTTTTTCTCGGATAAAACGATATCAACTTCATTCTCCGTCAATTGCCCAGTTGTTACCTGTGCTTTCCGGTAGACTTTCTCAGCTTCATCTTTAGTTAGACCTAAAGCGGCTCTGAGAAGCTTTTCTCGCGCCTCGGTTGTTAGCCGTCGTCCCCGATTTTGCTCTTGATGGGTAGTTAAAACTTTATTTAACTCAGCCATGTCAGGCAATTGAAAATCTAAAACAACAACTTCTTTTTCTAATTCAATCGGAACTTGCTGCATGGGAGACATTAAGATAATGTTCTTTTGCGTTCCTTTAAAACTAGCGATCGCGTCCCGGAGTGATCTAGTTGTTGCTGGCGCATCAATAAAGGGATGTAAATCTTTAAGAATAAATATACTAGGTTCTTTTTGGCGAATAATCCAATCAATCGCTGCTTCGGGAGAAACAGTATTGTGTTGAGTCGTATTTCGGGGTTGACCGTACTCGACGATACCGTGAGTTACTGTCCAAATAAATACTCGTCTTGGCGGTTTTAACTCTTGGGAGACTTTAAAAATTGCCTGCTCTGCCCGCTCTTCCTCGGAGGTCACAAGGTAGATTAAAGGGTATTGAGCTTGAATTAATATGTTTAGCTCTTCTTTCATACTATCGACCTACTTGAGACCTTATAGAGACAGTACCGATAGAGATAGCGTGGCGTTAAGCCAGACTATGGATTCATCATTAATAATTCCTATCTAGCAAGGAACTAATTCTTCCTCACCCTTGGGATGGGTTTCATCTTTCTCTCTACCATCAATAGGCAGATGATCTTGACCGATTACTCCTGGTTGATTCCCCAAGTTTACTATTTCACCATCTCGCAATACAAGTGAAGTTTCACAAGTGGGACATGAATAAACCCGGTGAGTTCGACCATGTGAAGACGCTTCTATCTCTTCTACTAATTCTGAGTTCGTCAGGTAGAAATTGAGCGCACGTTCGGCTAGGTCTGACATCGGTTCTGAGTCAACAGCAGAACGAATTTTTAGTCTTCTGTGCAGTTCCGGTGATAAATATAACGTAACCTTTTGCTTAGTTTGCATACGACTTTCTAGTGGTCTTACCCGGGTATGTAAACCACTTTATCGGTTCTTTTCTTGGTTGTCAAGATGGTAAAGCGTTTTAACAGTAATTTTGTTACATTTCTTAATGTAACTAGGATTTTGTCTGATAGCGTAGCGTGGCGCAAGCCATATCAGGATGTCCAGGATTTTGGGATTTTCAGGATTTTTGTGGGGATTTTGATGATTTTGTCTGAATCAGGATGTCTAGGATTTAAGGATTTTCAGGATTTATTCGGAGATTTGGATTTTGTCATATAGAACCCATTTGATATCTTTTTGGTGATTGAGTACAATCAACAGAAATTAGGAGCAAGTTCAAGGAAGAGAATGAGTTAGAGAACTCCATAGAATAATTGATCCTATAATAAGAGAAGATAATTTAAGTGTGCATTTGACCTCATGCGTCCAAAATCTATCATTGAACTCACGGAGAACCTAAAATCTCTGTACATAAAAACAGCCAAAAAACTCAAAGGAAGCGACCGAAGACAATTCATGGCAGAAGTAGTCAAAGGATTGGGAATAGGAGGACAGACCTTAGTAGAACGGGAGTTAGGATGGAATAGACGAACCATCAGGAAAGGAATGCAGGAATTAGAAAGTGGTCAGCCGATTATTGATGGTTTCGACCGTAGTGGACGCAAAAGGGCAGAATTAAAATTACCGAACTTATTGAAAGATATAAAATCCTTAGTAGACCCACAAAGTCAAACAGACCCTAGCTTTAAAAGTACACGGTTATATACACGCATGACAGCTAGTGAAGTCCGTCGTCAACTAATTGCACAATGTGGATACACAGACGAAGAACTACCAACATCTGAAACAATTCGCCGAAAATTGAATGATTTGGGTTATACCTTAAAACGAGTTCTTAAAACTAAGCCTATCAAGAAGATTCCCGAAACAGAAGCCATTTTTGAACAAGTCGAAGAGATTAATACTGAAGCTGATA
>JBAXRM010000300.1:0-3721 GCA_037131225.1 Nostocales cyanobacterium ELA583
TTCCCTATTCCCTATTCCCTATTCCCTATTCCCTATTCCCTATTCCCTATTCCCTGCTCTAATAATCTACTGAGGAAGCACTATTCTAATAGTAGTTTGCGCCCCATAGATACTCTCAATAGAAAACTCTCCTCCATGCAGTTCCACTAATCTTTTTGCAATTAATAATCCTAAACCAGAACCTTGTTGTTCATACATTTTACGTTCAAACTGGACATAAGCCCCAACATTCTTAATTTGCTCCTGAGTCATACCACGTCCGTAGTCAATTACATACAAATAAAAGGCATTATCATGACTATTTCCGATAATCTTCACTGGTGTATTAGACAGGGAAAATTTAAAAGCATTCTCAATTATTTCTTCAGCAATTTTAGCTATTTTTTTAGGAGATATTTTCACTATACCATCTGATATATCAATCGTTAAATCAGCTTCTCTATTAGCTTTTTTGGCAATATTTAAAGCTACATTTTCAACTATTGATTTGACAAAAGTTTTAACTCCATTATTTCTCAGTTCTGCTACTTTTTCCGGGTTAGATGTTAATAACTCCAGGTCTGCATACATGATAAAATTCACAGTTAATCTATGTAAACGTTGACCAGATTGATTAATTCGTTGTAGCATTTCTAATATTTCTGACTGGTCAAATTCTCCATATTCTTCAATCAATAATTTTGACATTCCCATAATATGATTGAGAGGAGTATTAATTTCATGGGGTAGTGCATGAATAATAGAACTGCGTAAATCATCCATTTTTTCCTGAGTTTTTTGCTCAAAAATTGCTTTTTTACTGAGTCTAGTAATAATCGCTTGCAATAATTGAGTAGAATTAAAAGGCTTCGTTAAATAATCATCAGCACCAAGTTCCATCCCTTTACGTAAATCTGACCACTCTGATTTAGCAGTTAAGAAAATTACAGGAATTGTTGCAGTCTCACTATGCTGACGCAGTTGAGTTAATACACCATAGCCATCTAACTCAGGCATCATTAAATCGCAAATTATCAAATCAGGATGTTTATCTTTAGCCAATTCTAAACCCTGTAACCCATTTTCTGCAACTAATGTATCAAAATCTGACAGGTGCAATATCTCCCGAAGATTGTTTCTGATTTGAACTTCATCTTCAATAATCAAAATAGTTTTCATTTTTCCTTATTTCCCTGATATAAAAAAGGTGCTTTTGTGGACTTTTATTTAGAGGATGTTTTAAAAGTTTTTAATGTATAAATAAACCCCTCTCCGAACCTCTCCCCGACACGGGGAGAGGCTTTGAAATCCCCCTTCCAGCTTAACAAAAGTTTTTCCGCTTCCCTCTCCTCGTAGGAGAGGGTTAGGGAGAGGTAGGGAAGGGTAGGGAAGGGGGGTTAAGTTTTTGAAAATTACTGGTTTCATCTAATACTTTTAAAGCAACCTCTTATTGAGCCAGTAGAAAAACTTTCAAATCTTCTATTGGTAAAGGACGACTGAAAAAATATCCTTGAATAACATCGCAATTATTTTGTTTCAACCAATTTACCTCTTCATTGGTTTCTACACCTTCAGCAACAATATCAACCTTCAACGTATTTGCTAACTGAATAATACTTTTGAGAATAGATTGTTTACTTTCAATTTTGTCAATATTTGTAATAAAATAGCGATCTATTTTCAAATAGCTAAAAGAAAATTCATGCAGATACTTAAACGATGAGTAACCTGTACCGAAATCATCAATTGATACCTTAATTCCATAATTCCTCAGTTCATTGATTTTATTCTTCACCAGTTCAATGTCTTGAATAAACACTGTTTCTGTTAATTCTAACTCTAATAGATCCGGGTTAAAATTTTCGGACGCAATGATATCATTGATATGTTGAACAAAATTTTCTTGGGTAAACTGGTGAGGAGATATATTTACAGCTAATTTGAAATTAGCTAATCCTTCTGCTTGTAACTCTTTTAATTGTTGACAAGCTCTTTTTAAAATCCATTCTCCCAAAGGTAGAATAAAACCTGTTTGTTCAGCAATAGGAATAAATTCTGCTGGATAAACCATGCCACATTCTGGATGTTGCCAACGGATTAATGCTTCAACACCAACAACTTTTCCTGTTTGGACATTAATTTGTGGTTGATAATAAAGTAGAAATTCATTTTTCTCGATTGCCTGTAAAAAATACGATTCTAAAATAAGTTTCCTAAAGATAACATCGAGGATTTCTGGATTATAAAAATGATAAGAATGTGTATGATCCAATTTATAATGCTCTAGGGTAACTTCCGCATGAGTCAGTAGTTCTCCCAATTGCAGCGCATCATTTGGATAACAAGCAATACCAATTTTAGCTTGAATAACTATTTCCTGTTTATTGACAATTAAAGGTTTTGATAGACTAGCTAAAATTTGTTGAGCAATATCAGCAATCACTTGATTATCTTGAACAGGCTTTAATAACAATGCTAGTTGGTCTGTTTGTAAGTAACATATAGGGTCAATTATTGGATCAGGAGAATTTAGTTCATTTAATCGTGCCGCGATATCTTTGAGTAACAAGTGTTTAAAACTTGGTTTAAATAATAATTGAGTGTGATAGACAAAATCTATATCAATCAGCAACAAGGGTAAAGATTGATTTTGATTGTATGCCTGAAGACGGTTTTGATTAAAATACTCTTCTAAAAAGAGTTGATTGGGTAAACCCGTTAAACTATCATGACGAACTAAATGATATATTGCCGATTCCATTTGCTCAATCTGAGTTTGATAGCGTTGGGTTAATACGCGACGTTTTTCAAATCGAGTAGAAATAGATCTAATCAGTTCATCCGCTTTGAATGGCTTGATTAAATAGTCATCTGCACCTAGTTCCATTCCTTGACGCAGATCATTATTTTCCGCTTTTGCAGTCAGAAAAATAAAGGGAATGTCCGCAGTTAATGGTTTTTGACGTAATGCTTCAATCAAGCCATAACCATCTAAATTTGGCATCATCACATCACAAATAATCATATCTGGCTGATGTTTTTCCGCCATATCCAACCCTTCTAACCCATCTTCGGCCGTAATGGTAGCAAAACCCTCTAGATCAAGAATTTGCTGAATGTTTTTTCTAATTTGTGGCTCGTCTTCAATAATTAAAATCGTATTCATAAGATCTCGCGGTATGCGGGAAACTCAGTCCCTTTAGGGCTGAGAGGGAAGCGACACGGGCAGTTCGACAAGTGTTACAGTGAGCTTGCCGAACTGCTCACTGATCACGATTTTAACCGCATTGAATCTTTTTTCATTACCGCCTTGGAGTTGGGAAATTCGGGGTACTGTTGTGATGTACTTTCAACGGGACAATTACCGATTCAAATTTCTCGCATAATGTTTTGCTCCAAAGAGCCTCCCATTAACTTTTTAGCCTTAGACATTGTTCGACCTGCAATGTTGTGATATTGTTAGTATATCAACATATTTACTAAATAGCAATGCCATTCCAGAAAAATAACAAATTAGGTTTCACAAGTAAACAGCCATTTGATAAAGACCCTGTTTGCTTTAAAGTGTTGCCTGGAGTCAAGGCAAAGTTAAAAGCCGTCCCAGACTGGCAAGAACGATTAAGAGAATTTACTGATAAGCTTATAGAAAAAATGAAGACTGAAGGCGAATAAATTCGTCCGTGTCGCTTATATCTCAGGGAACCAAGCCACTGAGTTTTACGCTTACCAAGTTATCCTATAA
>JBAXRM010000301.1:0-3637 GCA_037131225.1 Nostocales cyanobacterium ELA583
AAGAGGAGACAGAGAAGGTAAATCCTATTCTGCTAAACCCCGTTCATCTCGCTATTCTTCTGAGCAATCCCCAGAAATAAGAGGAGACAGAGAAGGTAAATCCTATTCTGCTAAACCCCGTTCATCTCGCTATGCTGCTGAACAATCCCCACAAATTAGAGGAGACAGAGAAGGTAAATCCTATTCTGCTGCTAAACCCCGTTCATCTCGCTATTCTTCTGAACAATCCCCACAAATTAGAGTAGACAGAGACAGTAAATCTTTTTCTGTAAAACCTCGCTCACCTCGTTACTCTTCCGAACAATCCTCAGACATGACATTAGCAACTCAAGGTAAATCTTTTTCTGTGAAACCACGCTCATCTCGCTACGTTTCTGAACAATCCTCAGACATGACATTAGCAACTGAAGATAATTATAATTCCTTCACTGCTGCTAGATACCGTCCCTCTTACCAATCTTCCCAGCAACTCCCAGAAATTGCATCCACAGAAGAGACCGATTTGATCTACGGTCGTCATCCAGTTTTGACAGCGTTGGAAAATGAACGCAGTATCAACCGTCTTTGGATTACTACTCGTCTTCGTTATGATCCCAGATTTCATCATTTAATTTTGCAAGCCAAGGATAATGGCGCAGTCATTGATGAAGTTGAACCAATGCGATTAGACCAAATTACTGGTCGGGCTAATCACCAAGGGATAGCGGCTCAAATTGCGCCTTATACCTATATTGAATTAGAAGACCTAATTACTCAGGCTAAATCTGTTACTGATCCTGTAATTGTAGTTGCTGATGGTATTACTGATCCCCACAATTTAGGGGCAATTATTCGCACAGCCGAAGCTATTGGCGCTCACGGTTTGGTGATTCCCCAAAGAAGAGCAGCAGGAATTACTTCCACAGTTGTGAAAGTGGCAGCAGGTGCATTAGAAACCTTCCCTGTATCTAGAGTTATCAATCTTGGTCGTGCTTTAGAACAGTTGAAAGAAGAAGGCTTTTGGATTTATGGAACTGCGGTGACAGGTAGCGAACCCTTACAAAACGTTAAGTTTAGCGGTCCTGTGGTTTTAGTCGTGGGTGGTGAAGGTGAAGGTCTGGGGATGTTGACACAACGTTCTTGTGATGTTTTGGTCTCTATTCCTTTACAGGGTAAGACTCCTAGCCTCAATGCTTCTGTGGCAACTGGTATGGCACTTTACGAAATTTATCGTCAAAAATCGCAGAATACACTGTATCTTGATAAACTACAGACAAGTGCTTTGAAAAAACAATAGTACAAAAACTGATTTTGTGGATATTTGTCCCCAAAATCAGTAACTATAAACAAATGTAAAAGACAAGAAATTAACCTATTCTCAAACACTTAGTCACACGTTTATAAATCGGCGAAAACCATGAAAACGATTTGGCATAACTTCCAAGAGAGGTTGATTAATACATTTAATGGACTTGGCTTGGCTTGGTGGGTAGAAATTGTTACACAAAATCCCAGTTGTACATACTACTTTGGTCCATTTTTAAGTTCTGAGGCAGCAAATAAAGCCAGCAATGGCTATATAGAAGATTTGGAAATTGAAGGAGCGCAGGGAATTATAGTGAATATCAAACGCTGTAAGCCTAGTGTTTTAACAATTGCTGAAGATTTGGGGGAATGGATTGACCGTAAAGTAAAGCCTGTCTTTAGCGGTCAAATCTAATCTAATTACCAATTCTATAGGCTGTTACCGTTCCTGGGTTAATCCTGGGAACGAGTTAGGAATTTAGAGTTTACAGGCTTTTCAGATATTTTTAATGGTTATACTTGTTTAAACTTTTATTATTTGGGGGTTAGTTGCTAACCAACCGTCAATATCCTCTAATAATTGTTGAGGTATTTCCCAAGGAAAGAGGTGGGCAGTATTGGGGTAACACTGCCATTGAGAATTTTTCAGGTGTCGGGCTGTTTCTAAACTTGCATCAGCGGTAATATGGCGGTCTTGTTCACCAGCAAGCACTAAGCTGGGACATTGGATTTGCACAAGGTCGGGGACGCGGTTATAACCTGCTCTAATGGCACTGTAGAGAGCGTTAGTAGCTGCTGAGGATGTTTGTAAGTAGGCTGGTAAGGCATCCCTAGCTATGTAACTGTAAGCTGTGGCTGTGTGTTGTTGAATTAAGTACCGAAAAAGCGATCGCTTGCCGAAAGTATCAATATTCCATTGCCAACCGGGTTTTATATAGTTCAATATACCAGCAATGCCTGTGTAAAGATTATCCTGCCAAGAGACACGGGGATGATTGCCCCAAGGTCGGGCAGCGGTAGCTACTAGAATCAGTCCTGTGATTCGTTGCGGTAGACGCATTGCCAATTCCATGGCTAAAATGCCTCCTAGCGACCATCCCAATACTAAACATTTTTCTATTTTTAATTGGTCTAATAGGGCTTCTAAATCATCTAAGTGGTCTTGCATCTCAAATTTGCCCTGAAACCGACTTTTACCATATCCGCGCAAATCTGGGGCAATGGTTTGATAGTGTTTTGATAAATGATTGGTAAAAATGGAAAGGCTATGTCCGGAACCAGGATGACCATGTAAGCCAAGAATGGGAAATCCTTGACCTTGGATGTGGTAGTTAAGCGGTACAGCCCCAGATTTAGATTCACTCATAAATCTCCATTGTAGATTCTATTTTTCGATATAACCGCCAGCGTAAGTAATCACACAGATAGTTCTGTAGGATTTGTGAGAACCATAAGCAACACCAGTTACCCGAAAAGACTGGTTAAAAATATTTGTGCGATGTCCACGGTTGGGGACACCATCATCAATAATTAATTGCATAACAATATCTTGGGCTGTGTTTGGTCCATAACTGATGTTTTCTCCGGCGGTAGTTTGCCATTTACCATAACGACTGATACGCGTGCTAGGCTGGCTACCATCACTACCATTATGGCCTGTTGCCCCCTTTGGTCCTTGGTCTTTAACATGATCTCTAGCACCTAAAGACAATCCTTTCGAGGCACGTAATGCACCGACGGGACGGACGGATTTTAAAAAAGCCATCGCTTCATTAACAGGTTTTACCCCTTCTTGGGTGATTAAATAGGTATTATAGGAAATTTTGACTCGATTCCCCTGAAACCGCTGTTTATAATTTTCTAAAATGGGCAAATATGACTGAGGATTTGTTCTGACTTTGTTAGTTTCCACAATTACTTGTTTTTCCAAGTTAGAGAGATAACTTTTTTGTGCTATTGAAGTTTGATTATTTTTATTTGCAATTAGTTGAACATTAGATTCTGGAAGTTTTGGTAATTGACCAGAAAAATTAGTTGCCAGTGTAATAGGTAATAATACCAAAAATCCCAGATAACGCATTCATGACCTCGTTTTTTGAAGAATTATTGCAGTAGTGATCTGTTTGGACAACTACCTATTATCTGTTGTAATATTTTTGGCTATTAAATGTAAAGGGTTATTTCTAAATAAACTAATAATTTGTGACATACTCCACACACTCCCTTTTAGGTGAGTGTGGGCTTCTTTTGCGACTCTTCTATGAAGACATTGACTGAGCTTTAAGACCGTGTGTCCCACGGGTATCTGATACTTTCTTATGTTGAATACCCAGTTTTTTAATCGCTTTTTTAC
>JBAXRM010000302.1:0-3631 GCA_037131225.1 Nostocales cyanobacterium ELA583
GGACTACACCTACTCTGGTCATAATAACAGAAAATCAATATTTTGTTCGTTTCGTCGCGCTCCTAAGAGTGAGACGTGGGGCTTCTGCTGATTAAGCTAAAATCCAGTGAATAATCTAATAATCCCCAAGATAGTACCGAGAGGCCCAGCTACAGTATTGACTCTATCACCTGTTTTCGTTAAACCGTTACGATCAACTACGACAACATCATTGTTGCGAAGGATAGGATTAGTCTCGTCATTAATACCTTGGGCTAAATCCACTTTAATTGGACGTTTAGTAACAGTACCATTGGCGTTAAGTCTAACTAAGTCTACACTTCCTCTACTGGCTCTACCATCATTAAAACCACCAGCAGCTAATAATGCCTGATTTAAAGAACTATTGGGTTGTAGTTTAACTGCTCCTGGTCTTTTGACTTCACCCACTACACCCACTTCAATAGTTGTTGGTGACAGAGTAGTAGTGGCCAATTGAGTAGCTTCAGCAGTATTAATTTCTGTGGCTTTAGGAATCACAATTGTATCGCCATCCTGTACCACTACGTCTTGATTGATATCACCACGTTGCAGTAATTCCCACAAGTTGATATCTATAGTTTGCTCTGTACCAGTGCGGGTAGGACGGCGTAATTTGATCTTCCGCACATCAGCCATAGATGTAATTCCCCCCGCTAGTTGTAAACTTCGCATCACAGTAGGTAAACCACCACCGGCATTAGCATTACCACCACCAACGGATTCTGCTCCACCGCCACTACCCGTTGTCACCAGGTAAGAGCCAGGACGGTAAACTTGACCAATTACAACTACTGTCCGCGGTGCAGTTTGACTAGCGGCAAAGTTAGCAGCAAATAAATTTCTGGCTTCGGCCACGTTCAGACTAGTTGCGGTAGGGACAATGATAGTGTCTCCATCTCTTAAGGTAATATCCTGGGATATTCTCCCTGTTTGCGTCAATTCCTTTAAGTTTAGGGAGACTGTTTGCTCTCCAGAACGCCCCACTTTTCGACGTAATTGTACTTGAGTGACATCTGCTGCTAATGTCACACCCTCGGCAGTTGTCAATGCAGCTAATACCGTTGGATATTGTACGCCGGGGTTGTTTCCCGCTCCTCCTTGAAGGTTGAGGGTATAAGCGCCTGGCTTTGTTACCTCTCCAGCTACAAATACATTGATAGGACGTGGTGATAATAGGTTGACGGAAATCAGGGGACGTTTGAGAAAACGAGCATATTTTCTAGCAATTGTATCAGAAGCCTGTTCTGTGGTTAAGCCGGAAACAGGAATACTGCCAATTAAAGGCATATTAATTGAACCACCGGGAGGAACTTGATATTCACCTGTATATTCTGGTACTTCAAATACATTGACCCGGATGCGATCGCCGCCTCCTAATAAGTAATCTGTAGCGATACTGGATGTTGATATTACTGCTGCTTTGGGGGGGGTGAATATAACTGGTTGTTGTTTAAGTGTTGGTTTTACTGGTTGTTTTTGCGCCCAACTCACCGATGGTACAGCAATATTCACTGTTGTTAACAATGCTAAACCCATAGTTGAATGGGTGAGAAATTTACACAAATCTTTATTAAGCATATTTACCTGAGAATTGGAAATGACGATATTTACAGTTATTCTGAAGCATTTTAACATCGAGCATACTGAATAATCGCAGTGACTCAACAATTTTATTTTCTAATAAATCTTTAGTTTTCCGGACATAAATAATTTGTTGCTTGGGGATATTGATTGGCAATTTTTAATCAAGTTAGGAAAAACTTCTAGTAATTTTGCCAGTTAATTTTCCCAGGTTATAATACTTTTTGATTCTAGATTTCCAGCTTTTTCTAATTGACTATTGTTAATCTATGGACTAGATGATTTATCTCCTTTGTTTCTTGTTTGTTAGTATTAATTAAGGTGATGCTTTAGACCTTGAATTTGGTGAATAAAAAACTCTTCTAGAGATTGACGTGATAGGTTGATGGCGATGATTTTTCCTCCCATTAACCTTAGACTAGACAGAAAATCATAATAGTCTTTTTGAAGTATACCGTGCCAATAACCATCAGCCCCAAATTCTAAATTATTTATCCATTGTTTTAAAATTTCTCCATCTCCTCCTTGACCTTTAACATGATATGTGTTTTGGTTGCCCAAAAGTTGATTGAGAGAACCACAACAGATTAGTTCTCCTTGATTTAGAATAGCCACGCGATCGCAAATTTGTTCGACTTCACTCAAGACATGACTATTAAAAAATATGGTTTTACCAGATGCTTTCAAAGAAAGAATAATTTCTCGCATTTGATAGCGTCCTAGAGGATCAAGCCCAGACATTGGTTCATCCAAAAAAACCAAATCTGGATCATTAATTAATGCTTGAGCCATGCCTACACGCTGAAGCATTCCTTTAGAATAACGCCGCATTTGCTTTTTGCGAGCATCGGCTTGGGATAATCCAACTAATTCCAATAATTGGGGAATCCGTTGACGTTGTAACTTCTGGGGAATTTGAAATAAACCCGCTGTTAACTGCAAAAATTCCCAGCCACTCAGATATTCATATAAATAGGAATTTTCTGGGAGATAGCCAATCCGTTGCTTGACAGAGCGATCGCCGATGGGTTTACCTAATAATAATCCCCGTCCAGATGTAGGACGGATAATTCCCAGCAACAATTTCAATAACGTGGTTTTACCCGCACCATTGGGACCCAACAGACCAAAGGTTTCTCCTGGGTACACTTGTAAAGAACAGTTTTTGAGAGATACAACTTTTTGATTGAGCCAAAATCCCGTGCGATAGACTTTTCGCAATTCAGAAGTCAGGACTACGGGTTTTTTATCTAGGGGATTTTGTTGAGAATCGGGGTTGTCTACAACAGAATTCATGGCTATGAAACTATTAATTACTGACTATTTAGAGCTAACTACAGATTAACCGATGCTGAGAATTTTTATAACACACCTTTAGAACTAGGAATTGTTTCTGCCCGACGGGAATCAATTTCCACAGCGATTCGCATGGCTCTAGCAAAGGCTTTAAATGTGGCTTCAATAATATGATGGGAATTAATTCCATCCAATTGGCGAATGTGTAGGGTCATTTGGCTATGATTTACTAACGCTACAAAAAACTCCCGCACTAATTGTGTATCATAAGTTCCCACCCGTTGAGTAGGAATTTCTAAACCATAACTGAGATGAGGTCTACCAGAGAAGTCTAAGGCTACCTGCACCAAGGCTTCATCTAGGGGTGCAATAAAATTTCCAAAGCGGACAATTCCTTTTTTGTTACCCAAAGCTTGAAATAAAGCTTGTCCTAAAGTAATTCCCACATCTTCGTTAGTGTGGTGATCATCAATTTCCCAATCACCTACGGCTTGGATATCCAAGTCAAATAACCCATGGGATGCGATTTGATGGAGCATATGATCTAAAAAAGGAATACCTGTAGATACTTTACATACTCCTGTTCCATCCAGGTTAATGGTGACATGAACATTAGTTTCACCAGTGGTGCGATGAACTGAAGCTATCCGAGAAGTTTTTGAATTTGTCATTTGTTCGTTGTTCGTTGTTCGTTGTTCGTTGTTCGTTGTTCGTTGTTCGTTGTTCGTTGTTC
>JBAXRM010000303.1:0-3624 GCA_037131225.1 Nostocales cyanobacterium ELA583
CACGTAAGTCTTGATTTCTTACAAGCTCAGTCCCTTTAGGGCTGAGTTATTGACAAATTGTTTTTGTAGGTTGCATTTATTCTGACTCAGTGACTCCCTATTTAAAGATTAGTAGAAATAGCTTGAACAGGACAGGTAGGAATACATTGTTCACAAACAATACAACGCGATCGCACAAAGGTGAGTTTATACGTCTCTGGATTAATACTCAGGGCTTCAGTGGGGCAAACTCCTGTACATAAACCACAGTGAACGCATACATCCTCATCAATCAAAATTTCCCCTAAACCCAGGGAAACATGAATATTTTGCGATCGCATCCATTCAATTGCTGCATCTAACTGATCAATATCTCCTAATAATTCTACCACCAGTTTACCAATTTGATTCGGGGCAACTTGAGCGCGAATAATATTAGCAGCAACATTAAAATCCTTTGCTAGTCTGTAGGTAACTGGCATTTGAATGGCACGTTTGGGAAAAGTCAGGGTAACTCTTTTTTTCATAGGGTGAGAAAACAGTAAACTAGATGATGAACTAACTTAATAAGTCTTAATAAATTGAGTATGAGTACCCAAGCCCCTGTAGATTCTAGTAACCGCATCAAAAACTTCTTAATTGCTATTGTAGCGATCGCTTTAGGAGTTGCCCTCTTCTTAGGACTTAAAACTGATTCTACCTCAGTTTCCCTAGTGAAATTAGATCAAAGTTCTATTCCCTTAGAAGTAGCTGTTAGCAACAGTAAACCTTCCCTTGTCGAGTTTTACGCCGATTGGTGTACAGTCTGTCAAAAAATGACTCCTGACATGGCCAAACTCAGACAAAAGTATGACAACAATCTCAATTTTGTGATGTTGAATGTTGATAATAGCAAATGGTTGCCAGAAATGCTCAAATATCGCGTAGATGGAATTCCCCACTTTGTATTTTTGGGTAAACAAGGAGAAACCATCGCTGAAACCATTGGTGATATTCCCCGCACGATTATGGCTAGTAATTTAGAAGCCTTAATTGCCGGTTCTCCCCTTCCCCATGCTCAAGCTAATGGTAAAACTTCACAATTTTCTGCACCAGTGGCCACAGATGGTAATCAAGATGATCCTCGTCGTCATGGTAGCCAAGTTGTGAATTAGGTAATTGGGGATTAGGAATTGGGACGTTGCTGATTAATAGGATGATTTTTATTTCACGAGAGCAAGAGTTTTCAAATTGGAAATTCAAGGATTTCATCCCGCTATTATGCAACGCCGGAATTGGGAATTGGTATTGTTTAATTATTGATTAGAAAAGCATCAAATTTATTTATATCTTCCATGAATATTTGATGACAACCTATAAGTTTATAGGACTTACACACTTTACAAATCAATGATGATATGCGTTAGATTTTTGAGATATTTAGTCTACTTTAGTAGACTTGAGCTATTAGACTGGGAATTCATTCCCAGTCGGGTTATAGGTTTCACGTTAAGCTGACACCTGTGATCACTGCTAAAACTCTACTACAATAAATGTGGTTTTTACAGACATACATATTTAATATTTTTAGTTCTTCAGCAATTTTTTCCTCAATGCAATCATAGCTCTATCCCTTGAGAAATTGCAGGTAAAATATAAGTTTTAGCGTGTTGTGCTTCCATTAAATCAATAGAAAAATCTTCAGCAATATCCAAAAGAACACCGACTGCTTTAAAATAGTCTTTTTCTGGTAAACCCCAAACAGCTAAATCAATATCAGAACGCCAATTCATTTGTTGATGATCCAATAAAGAACCGAATAAAACAACTTTTTCGACCCCAAATTTTTCCTTCAAGATTTTGGTACACTGTTGGGCAATTTTTAAACCGTGCTTTTGCCGTTCTTGCATAGCAACTAGAAACTGAGGACGATTTTTTCTAGCATCTAAAACCTCTTGGATAATTCGTTGTTTAGTAGCTTCATTAATTAGGCTCATATTTTCTCGAATATGTGAATTTTCTAAGATAATTATAACTCGACTCCCCGAAAAATTTCTTTATTAGACATTTCTCCAAGTAAGATTAAGATGGTGTATCATTGTTTTTTTGCTCAAAATTTACTATGGCTACGATTAACGACAACTACCTAAAACTCAAAGCTGGTTATCTGTTTCCTGAAATTGCACGACGGGTAAATGCTTTTGCACAAGCTAACCCCGATGCTAAGATTATTCGTTTGGGTATTGGTGATGTCACCGAACCCTTACCAGAAGCTTGTCGTACAGCCATGATTGAAGCTGTGAATGATATGGGCGATCGCTCAAGTTTTAAAGGATATGGCCCAGAACAGGGTTATGCTTGGTTAAGGGAAAAAATCGCTACCCATGACTTTCAAGCCAGGGGAGCAGCCATAGAAGCCGATGAGATCTTCATTTCCGACGGTTCTAAGTGCGACTGCGGCAATATTTTAGATATTTTCGGTCATGATAACACCATTGCTGTTACAGACCCAGTATACCCCGTTTACGTAGATACCAACGTCATGGCGGGTAACACCGGAGACGCTAATGAAAAAGGCGAATATAGTGGTTTAGTTTATTTACCTGTCACCGCTGAAAACAATTTTACAGCCGCAATTCCGATTCAAAAAGTAGATTTAATTTATCTTTGTTTTCCCAACAATCCCACAGGTGCAACTGCAACCAGAGAACACTTGCAAGCATGGGTAAATTATGCCAAAGCTAACGGGTCAATTATCTTTTTTGATGCCGCTTACGAAGCCTTTATCACTGATCCTACCTTACCTCATTCTATTTTTGAAATCGAAGGCGCTAGAGATTGTGCCATTGAATTCCGTTCCTTTTCTAAAAATGCAGGTTTTACTGGCACTCGTTGTGCTTTAACTGTAGTTCCTAAAACCCTGACAGCGAAAGCCGCAGATGGTTCTGATATTGAACTTTGGAAACTGTGGAATCGTCGTCAATCTACTAAATTTAACGGCGTTTCTTATATTATCCAAAAAGGTGCAGAAGCTGTTTATTCAGAAGCAGGACAAGCACAAATTAAAGCCTTAGTTAGTTTCTATTTAGAAAACGCTAAAATCATCCGTGAAGAACTCACAAATGCAGGTTTAAATGTTTATGGTGGCGTAAATGCACCTTATGTCTGGGTGCAAACTCCTCATGGTTTATCCAGTTGGGAATTTTTCGATAAGTTATTAGAAACTGTTAACGTTGTCGGCACTCCTGGTTCTGGTTTTGGTGCTGCTGGTGAGGGTTATTTCCGCATCTCTGCATTTAATAGTCGGGCAAATGTGGAAGAAGCCATGAAACGCATTACTGCTAAGTTTAAGGTGTAGAATATTTTAGAGTTTGAAAAGTTTTGGGCGACTAGAAGTCGCTACTACACAAGCAAAGTCCACCTGCGTGGACTAATGAGAAATCAAGGGTTTCAAACCCACGGAGGTGGGTTTTGTCTGTGTAGCCGCGACTTCTATACTAAAAACGGTTAGGAACTTTACTTTTTCCTGACGAAAAAATTCAGTTCAAAGCCTCTCCCCGTTCACGGGGAGAGGTTTACCAGAGGGGTCAAGTTTTAAGCCATTTGTAGTATAGTACACTGCGGCTTAAGTTAATGAACCATTCTCAATTGTCCAAAAGCTGATTC
>JBAXRM010000304.1:0-3612 GCA_037131225.1 Nostocales cyanobacterium ELA583
GACCCCGAAGAAGCTGAACAAAAAGCTAATGATTTAGATAATAAAATTTCCCCTAAGAATCAAAACCCTTTCTCAAAACCTGATATTGATAAGCTATTGACTCAGCAATTTAATGATGATATGTGGCGAATCATGCGAGGCGCTTTGCCTTGCCTGGAAACTACGTCAAATTGTCTAGAACAATTACAGAATAAATCGGTTACAGATTCAGCATTACTAAAAGAATTGGATACCAGAATCCAAGAGGCAACTAGCAAAATAGATGAGGCTAGGGCTAAAAATGCCAAAACTGTAAAACTCTCTATATTAACTCCAGCTTTACAATATTTACTCGGACCGACTCCCACCGCTGGTAAACCTCAAGAGGGCAACGGATTAATTGATAATTTGTTAGGAATATTCAACGGTAAAACCGGACTAATTAATGGATTGATAAATGTGATTGGCGTACCCTTGTTTACAGCTTCTCAAGGGACAAATACAGAAGCTAACAGAAATGCGATCGCCATCTCCGATCTGCAAATTAAAGTAGCCGAACTACAAAGAGCGAGGGCGCAATTAGCGGATACTATTAGAGAAAAAGTATCAATAACCTTAGTTAAATTCGATGAGAGCAGAACCGATTTTCAAATTGCCCAAGTTGTGGGAGCAAGAGCTATTGATCAATTTAAAGTATTTGAACTTAGATATATTCGTGGCAATAATGATACTGAATCATACTTAGCAAAGCAATCAGAACTTGATAAAGTCAAAGCTAACACTTATGGTTCTTGGGGGAAAATGAGGCGATCGCTCTTTGAAATAAAGCTATTAGTATTGGGTGTTAAAGACGCAGAAATATAAAATGTGGGGGGGCGATCGCTTGTGGTAGTGCTTTGCGATTTCTTTGGGGCGATCGCTCAAACTTCCCAACTACGACAAACACCGACAGAAAACTTCGTCAAAGCCATTAATAAAACCCCGACAAACCCCGCGACTAAACCTATACCCCTTGCTAATAATGGAATAGAAACATTGAAAGTAAATCCTGTAGCGATAGCGAAGCACTGCTGCAAGCAGTTCGCGTCCCCCTTCGTAAACATCGCCCCTGCCAAATTATATGGTAAGTTTAGGTTGGGTTGTTCACTTTAGCGTTGCGAAGCAATCGGAACGAAACCCAACATTATCAAGGATTTTGCCCAATCAGGGGCTTAACGCATTGCGCTAAACCCCTATGGGAGAATTATATTCTAAGCAAAGACAAACTGTTTAGAATCTGTCAAACTCAAACCACTGGCTTGAATCCCAGTCAGAGTCGCTAAAGTTTGATTGTTGAAGACAATCGCGGTATCTGCACCAACTTGATTTAACTTGAGTGTAGACGTGGTAATACCTAAACTAACAGCACCTTGAATACCAATCACATCAGTACCCAGTTGGAAGTCAAGCACGGTATTAGCAGCTTTGGGTAGTTCAGCGTTGACAATCCAGAATTGGTCAGCGCCAGCACCACCAGAAATTAAGTTGTTGCTACCTAGTCCAACCCTGAAGATATCGTTACCATCGCCACCTAAAGCCCGATCATTGCTACCCAGGAAGAAGGTATCATTACCAAGACCACCAGAGAGACGGTTGCCACCTTTACCATCTCTAGCATCAATGGTGTCATTACCATCACTACCAAAAGTGCGATCGCCTTTATTCACAAAGATAGTATCATCACCGCTACCCAGATCAACGATATTGTTACCTGTGAGGCTACCACCAATGGGAACATCTACCTCATCATTTCCAGCACCAGTAAATACAATGTCCTTAATCCCATCGAATTTAACAACGCCGTCAACAGATACACCTGCATTTAAAATATCTAAAAAGGGACTACCAACAACTAATTTTGGCTCAGGAATTAGTGCAGAGAAAACTTCACTAGCTTTAAAACTAATGTTATTAAAACTGGGATTTAAGGACACCAAAACGTTTGGTGATAGAGTAGAAATAACCTTAGTTTGTCCTTGAGTAGCACCAGGATCTGATGTTGTATCAACTTCAATATGCAAAGGTGTTTCAGGAGAAAAGTCTGGTTCACTGAGATTGATAGCTGCTACTAAATCCCAAACAGGATTTGGGTCATTATTACTAGCAATAACTGTCAGCGCAAAATCTAAAAATCCTGCGGCTAGTTTACTTGGGGGTGTTGCTGTTTTTAACCATGCTTGTTGATCTGCCCGATCAAAACTGATTTTATTAGTTGCATCTAGGGGTGTAAGTTGAATTTTTAGACCCTTCTCTCCAGCCTTAAATACCTCTTGGGCTGCAACTGGATCAACCCAGATATTGAACTCAGCTACGGTATTTGTAGAGAATGGTGGAGTAGGCAGTACAGGTAAATTACCAGGAACAAAGACTGCTCCTCCCAGAATTTCTAAGACAGAAATATTGTTAATGATGGAAGGATCAAGTCTTAATGCTTCAGCAATATTAGTTAATGAACCTGTTGCTAAAATTGCCACTGGTTTAGGAGACTGTTTAATTTTCTCAACAATCAGTTCTGCGGCATTTCTGGTTTTAACAGGTAAGTTTTCTGCCGGTAATTCTAGGATGTTGACAAAAGGAGACCATAGTATATTTGGTGCTTCCCGAATAAAATCTGGAAAAGCATTATTTCCTGCTAATGGTGTTGATCTACCTACACCAATAGGAATATCAGATGCTCCCAATTGATAAAGTATCCGTGCTAAACCTTTATCAAAACTTTTTGGGTCAGCAATACCTTGCGAGATAGTGACTGCTTGAACATCAAATTTAGCATTTGATAGCATGAAAGCTAAAGCAGTTAAACCATCTTGACTACCATCATCATCTAAAATTAAAGGAATGGGAGTCTGTTGAGGGTTAGGTTGGATCGAACTCATGATTTTTTGTTATGCAGTTAAGTACTGGAGTTTAGACCTTGGGATAAGGCAAGGGACGGGGTGCATAGCTGTACTACTATTTTCTGTACTCCCCCAACGCCTGGATGCGCTCGAATCAAATCCTAAGCAAAGACAAACTGTTTACTGTCCTCAACATTGATAAAACTGCTGAAACAGCGAAGACATAATATCGAGTATACAAAAGTCTGGCATCTATCAAAAGTTAGATATTTAAAATTTTTCCTCAAGAATCTTACCTGAGTAGGTGTGTAGGTAAACGTCGTAGACATTGCTGTTTGGGAGATTTGGGGGTGCGATTGCGAAGCTGACTGAAGATATCGCTGATGGGGATGCGATCGCCCATTTCTTAAAGGAATCGCCCCAATTCTTGAGGAAAACCCAAGCGATCGCCCTTGCCAAATTCTTGAGGGAAGCGATAGCGAAGCGCTCCGTAGGAATCGCCTAAAATCACCAAAAGATAGTAAAAACTCTCATGTACATAAGCTTTTAGACACGTATAATACAGATTAAGAAATTTTAATAGTAAAAATAAATTTTCCTGAAATTGGTTTTCTTTGATATAGTTATGATCATAGTCAGTAGCCAATTTTTCAATCATGCTTTGTAGCACTGAAAAGGATTATAGCAACTGATTACCAGTACAAATCAAAACTCCCAAACTGTCTTGACAACAATTTGAGAGCTTAGAAAATCTAAA
>JBAXRM010000305.1:0-3567 GCA_037131225.1 Nostocales cyanobacterium ELA583
AAATCAAAACTCCCAAACTGTCTTGACAACAATTTGAGAGCTTAGAAAATCTAAAAATTAGCAAACCCAGCTTTTTACTTAGTTACGTCCTGAGAAAACTACCTAAGTGAAGTCTGGATCAACAAACCAGAAACCATGAGAACTAATTCATGGCAGTCTTATCCTTTGATTATAGACTGCAAAGTACAAAAGTGTAAACATTTTTCTTCTAATTCTTGCCAACCCATTGCAATTAGTGGGGGTGTGGCATGAATAAAATACTAGAAACCTTTGATATTAGGAACTTCCTAGACAGACTCACTCCCAAGAAAGGCAAAAATAGATATATTTGTCCAGTCTGTGAAGGTTCATTAACCGTAGATATTAAAACTGGTAAGTACCAATGTTGGGGAGAACCTGGCAACAAACAGCATTTAAAAGATATCCGAGAAGCTATTAATCCCTTAGAAGATGCTTTAAAACAAGCAGGTATTGACAATGGCAGAATCAACTACCAACAGATCACCCCTGCCAAAAAACCAGATCCTTTACCAGCACCATTACCAGCACCATTACCCCAAAACATTGAACTAGCCAAATTACCTGCTCCTGGTGTTATTCCGCAAAAGAAACATAACAGTAGAGGATCACAAATCATCTATACATACTCAGATGCACAGTATGTAATTAGATACGAATTTACAGAAGATGGTGAACAGAAAAAACTCACCATTCCTTACCATCTGGATATTCTTGGTAACAGTGTGAAAGGAATTGGTGACCAACCCTGGCCTGTTTACCATCAAGAAGAAATCATCAAACATGGTAAAAACCAATTTGTCTTCGTAGTTGAAGGGGAAAAATGTACTGATGCTGCTAGACAACAAAACTTACTTACCACTACCTTCCAGGGTTCACAGTGGACAGATACCAAACTAGAACAATATTGTCAATGCTTAAAATCTCATGATATCGCTGGTATTGTATATTATCCTGACCATGACAAAGCAGGTTATAACAAAGCTAACAAACTAAGAATAGCAGCCAATAAAGCACAATTACCATACATTGAATTAAGTCCCCAAAGATTAAATCCAGACAGTACAGACGGCTATGATATCGCTGATTTAATAGCAGATGGATTATACAGTAGACAACTACTAGAAAATGAAATTCAGACAGCTTATAAAGAACATCTGAATACATACATAGATGCCATATTAGCAGTAGGAAAACAACCTGTTAATCAGGAAATATCTGGGGAAGATTGGGAATGTAAACTATTTATCGAAACCCTACTCAAGCAAGCACATATACCACAATCTATACCAGCATCTATCCCACTTCAACAATCATCTAGGAATAATTTAGATGTTGATATATGGTTTGATTCTGATAATAGATTAAAAACCTACAATCAGAGTATTCAAAGTGGCAAAAAATATATATTAGATATGTCCAGTGCCGGGGCTGGTAAATCTAATTTTGTAGGAGAAATTATACCAGAATGGTTACAAGTCAATAAATTGTGGTACATATCCAGTGAACACCGCAATCCGACCACTAAATCAATAGAAGAAAACTATACAGATTTACCAGTTAGAAATAATGGAATGTATGCAGATGAGAACAACTTAACCCCCTTGGGTAATCCCACCATTAACTGGCCTCAAAATCAAGAAGCCAATATTTCCGGGAATTGTCACAAAACACCTTTATTTCATAAATTAGCATCTAAAGGCTATCATCAAGAATCAAATAGTGAATCATCATTAAATCCCATTTGTCATACTTGTAAATTCAAAGCCAATTGTCAAGGTGTAGATTTTGAAGGTAATATATTAGATAAAATAGCTGGTGCAAGTTTTAGGAGAGATCGGCGTGAGGCACTGATGAAAGATAGAATCAGATGCCATATTGATTCATTACCATCAGAAATACCAGAAAAATCCCTAGCTTTTGTAGATGAATCTAGTCGTCAAATTAATCTAGTGGAAACTACAGAATTATCATTAACAGAGTACCAAAAGACTTTAGGAGAAATTGCTAGACATTTACCTGAAGTATGGAAACAAATCAAAGATTTTATCTCACCATTGGAGCAATATTTATCTTCCCAGCATAAAGAAAATTACTATGGTTATAATCATAATCAAGTAATGGAGATATTGGACATTGACCATAACATTATCTCCAATATCATTGAGGATTTAAAGGTGCTATCACCTGATTTAGAAGGTATCTTTCAAGCTGCTGATAGCGTATCCTTAGATGGAATTGACACAAGTGAAAGGAAGGGGATAAGCCGCAAAACCTTGAAATATATTCGTTATACATTCGGTAAAGAAGCAAGTCAAGAATCCCATGAATTATTAGATAACCTAATAGTGAATTGGTTAACACCATTATTAGAAATCATTGCTAATATTAGTCCTGGAGCATTGAGGATTAAACATCATAAGTTAATCATTACCACAAAAAACACCAGGCAATTAGAGGTACTAAGTAAATTTCAAAATGTATTTTTACTGGATGCAACTGCTACCCGGAAAACAGTAGCCTTTGAATTAGGAATAGATGCCAGTGAGATCTTAGTCATCTGTGAAAAATTACCTAACTACTCAAATCTAAAAGTGGTACAAATTACTGATTTAGGATTATGTGGTAAAGACAGAAGTGAATCAAAAGTTAAACAATTAGATGCCACAAAAGCAGCATTAGCATCTAATCATCAAAATTTAGGAGTGATTGACCACCTCAAACATAAACAAGATGGTGAAGGTTACTGGTTTAAGGATAATCGCGGTACTAATAAATACATGAATCACGATGCTTTATTTGCGATCGGTTCACCTTATCAGGATATAGGGGCTGTAGCTTGCAAATACGCAACTTTAACAGGGGATTACAACACCAGTAAAGATAATCCCCAATTTCAGGAATATATAGAGCATTTAGTGAAAGCAGAGATTATTCAGATGGGAGGCAGACTCCGAGCAAACCGCCGCCCTGATGAAGCACTAACAATTTATCTCACCAGTGACGATGATCTAAGTTACCTACTGGATTATTACCCCGGTGCAACTCTAGAAAAAACCACTGCTTTTGAGATTACACCAACAGCAGGTAACAGAGAACAGGTAAGCAGATATTATCTATTAGAAGCATTTAAGCAATGTATAGACACAGGAATTAAATGTACACAAAAAGCCGTTGCTAAAATAAGCAAATTATCACAGCCCTATATTTCTAAAATAGCTAGTAAATTTGGTGGGTTCAATGCCCTCAAAAAAATATTACTAGTCCTAATAAAAGCTCTATATAGGGATAGTAATATTTTTTCTGAACTCTCAGAAGATGAAAAATTCTTAGTCAATGACTATTTACCCCTAATCAAAGACAACCCGCCTCCAGAAGTTGTCCAGGAACTGCTAGAAGTGGCTAAAACTATTGGTTATCAGGTATTTAGCAGGATTATCAGGGAATTAGCACCGGATATTTTAGGAGCGTTTATTGGAGCAATAGTAGATATAGCTATAGTGAAAGATGGGAGGGATGAAGTTATCGAAGTGGGAAACACAGGCTAGT
>JBAXRM010000306.1:0-3558 GCA_037131225.1 Nostocales cyanobacterium ELA583
GGTTTTTTCGTTACCTACTTGACCGTGACCAAACTCTAAATGGAGTCTTTTTACAGCAGTTTAAACAACAGTTCACTTTCGTTCATCATAAGAGAACTCCCCTTAGCCTCAAAACTACTTTAGGCTAGTAGCATTGAGTACATTTGTGGTCTGCACTCCGGTTTTTTCGTTACCTACTTGACCGTGACCAAACTCTAAATGGAGTCTTTTTACATAGGGGTAGGGGGTGTGAATCCCCTAGTGGAGAAGACTCCACCAACTAAACGACCAGTTCAGGTCGCGCAGGCAGATAGGGAGTCATACCTGAGTCTGGTAGATGGGACTTGCACCCATATCAGACCGAGAGTTCAACCTTTTTCCATGATTGGATTAGATTGGTTAGCTTATGTACGGGCTGATTACCGTGATTCAGCTAACAACGAATCGCACCCTTCTTGCTTATCAGGGGCTTTGTTTTTACCTGCCAGATTAGGAAATTGATCAATCCACAATATTATCTCTGCGGTGTTTGGGAATGTAGTAGTTCGCCAGGGAGCTACGCCTGTAAATGCTTCTTTAACTTCTTTAACAAAACGCAAGGCTGTTATCCTTCGCATTGTGCCGTCGCCGTTTTGGGCTATGTGGTTGCCTGTTTCGAGAATGGTCGCCATAGGTAACAGAAAAGTACAGCCAGATTGAGCATAGGTCTGAAAATCTTCGAGAACTGATGCTCTATGTTGATTATAGTTGGGAACGTTAAGTATTTCCAGAAATATGCTGGTATCAATCAGACAAATACTACTCATTGCTGTACTCCTGCAAACGAGACAGCCATGCCAGAGCTTGCTGTTTTCTGTCTTCAGGTGTGTGCGGTGACTTAACAAACCTATCCACTACCCCAGCCGTTACCAGTTGTCCTAGTGATCCTTGCGATATGAGACTGGGGAAATCATACATATCCCCAAGCCTAATCAGGCGACTATTTCCTTGATTCCCTTCCTCTGGATCTCGGAAACAAAAGACTACATCGCCTAAAGCAGCATCGGGTAAAGCATCCATTAGGGCTGGGTTGTGTGTGGAAAGCAGCACTCGTAATTTACGCCGCTCGGCAATATTTCGGATGCTAGACAGTAGATGCTTGGCACGGTTGGGATGAACACCGTTGTCAATTTCTTCAATAACTACCAAACTTCCTTCAGTTGCCGATAGCATAGCTGCTGCGATTCCTGCGGAGCGCTTCGCTATCGCTAACACCCGCAAAGTGCCATCTGATAACAATGCGGCTTCACAATAGCGATGGTTATTACCAAAGGTTTCCGCTAGTCGCACCATAACTTCATCTCGTGGACCCATAAGGAAATCTAGCCCTTCTATAGCCTGTTCTGGTAAACTCTGGATGAAGTTGAGAATGGTCTGTTGATTTTCTAGTTGGTTCTCCCATAAGCGATAGAGAACGCTGGATAAATTAGTACCATCTTCTTGTAATCGCTTATCAGATTTGAAACTGTACTCGCGCATTTTGGCGGGAACGGGATCTAAAAACAGGATATTCTGTAAGACTCGTTGATATTCGCGGACTGTTTCAGGAATTATCTTTTGGGAATTTTCATATTTGGCATCAAAACGGGCAGGGCTGTCTAATTGCACAAAGATAGCCATTTGATCACTGCAAGTTATTCGTGGCTTGTTCTGCCCTCTTGTAAAGTTGTTATATGCCACACTAACATCAGTATTTATCCCTTCTGAAGGCTGATTTAACTCATATAGTGGGACTGAATTTGTTAAGTTAGCAATTCGCTCATTACTGATGTGCAGTTCTCCATCACGGACATTCAGGGTTATATTGAGTTCGTTCCATTCTGTTGAGTCCAAACGGCAACCGATGGTAAAATTTGATTCTCCTTGATGAATGAATGATTTGCCTCGACTGCCAGTTTGAGAGCAACATCCCGAATTTGAGAACTAGAAATCATCACATCAACCAATGCCTCAGCATCTTGCAACGCATCCAAACCTATTTGTAAAGGTAATTGTCGAAATTGTATCCATTGCCAAATCACATTACCCAACTCGGCAAACAACGAATCAGGCACAACAATCTGATCTACACTTTCCAAAGCAGCGAGCGCTTGTTCATACTTGTTCTCTACGTGCAAGAGGGCATAAGCAAAAACCATCGTATCAATTACCATCAAGGTCGTCCTTCTGATTTCCAAGACTGTACCCGAATTTCTGCTTCCATCGGTAATACCTCCGCCCGTTGACGAATACGAGCAAGCACTTCATCCCTTTGCCCATAACGTTTTTGCAATAAGTCACGGACTTCTTGCTCCATCGAAACCCCCTTTTGTGCCGCCAAGCGTTTAATGCGATCAAGCAACTCATCGGATATATTACGAATGGTAATTGTTGCCATACTGCCTCCTTTGCTAGTGCTAGTCTACTACCGGATTATTACTCAAATGATAGCACTTTGCTGGCAAAAGAAAAATTTTGTTTGTGTTCATCTACGTACCCTTCAGAATCTTGCTATATCTGCGTTGCTTTTTCTCCCATAAACGGCTTTTATTAACTATAGTCATAGTCAGTTTAACTCAACCAAATATCCGTCCAATTATCAGAGGCAAAGCGGGTAAAAGGACAGAATTTGGGGCAAAGTTATCAGCTAGTTGTTATGATGGATATGTGTTTTTAGACCACATCAGTTGGGATAATTTTAACGAATCAGGAGACTTAAAATCGCAGGTAGAAGCATACAAAACTGACACTGGATATAATCGGTGAATCCGTTCATGTGGATAAAATTTATCGGACAAGAGAGAATCGAGCTTGGTGTCAAGAAAGAGGAATTAGAATCAGTGGTCCGCCGTTGGGAAGACCACCTAAAAATGTCAGTAAAGAAAATAAGAAACAGGCTGCTTATGACGAAGGTATTCGTAACTGTATTGAAGGTAAATTTGGGCAGGGTAAACGAAGATTTAGTTTGGGTAGAGTCATGGCTAAACTTCCTCATACCTCTCTAACTGCTATTGCTATTACTTTTTTAGTTATGAATCTTTCTACCTTACTATCAAGGGGTTTTTGGGGATTTTTATGGCAATTTTTCCAAATAATCTCTTTTTTCTTTAATTCGATTAGAAAAAGTGATGTTTTGCCTAATTTTAAACAACAAAAACTTATCTTTGCTTTTGCCTAACTACCTGGTCAATTTTTTTTTTGCCTTTTTCCACTTTTTCAGCAAGCCCTAAATAGAGTTTCTAAGAATGAAACCACTGTGGATAGCTTTTGCTCAAACTCTTGCTTGGCTTTACTTTGAGTTGCAGCAGTCATCTTGACTATTCTGCGACAAACCAAAGACATAATCAACTTTTATTTGTGACTCACACCATTCCATAATATCTTCCCTGGAATAGGCACTATCTCCACGTACTAAAATTTCTACATTATTCCATTTTGCACGTATTTGTTGAATGACTCTTTGTAATTCTGATAATGCTCCCTCCGCTGGATCTACATTTGAAGCCCTAAGTTTCGCTGCTAATAAATGTTTTCCACAGAAAATATAAAGTGGTGCATAGC
>JBAXRM010000307.1:0-3541 GCA_037131225.1 Nostocales cyanobacterium ELA583
TCCCAGTTAAGAGTTCCCTGTTCCCTCCAGTTTAGCATACTAAGTCCGGTAGAGCTATAATTAGTTCTGGTTGGACTTGCTTGTATAAACTAGATTGTTGAATAGCGATCGCTAATTGTTAAGCTATTTGTTGGATAAGTTCAATTTCAAAAGTTTCCCAGTGACGGGGTGTAGAACATTGATGAATACACAACAAACCCCATAAATTTGCTCCCTGTAGTAATGGCACAACTAAATTAGCGCGAATCTGAAATTGTGCCAAAACATCACGATGACAGTCTTTGAGTTCGGCATTGTCAATATCATTTACTACTTGAATTCTCCCTTGCTGATAGTAGATAGCATATTGATCACCAAAACAGTGGTCATGAATTTTAGCTGCTAGGGCTGATTTAAAGCCAGCAACTACAGATTCGGAGACAAATTCACCATCATTAAAATTACTATCAGGATCGAATTTAAAAATTCCTACTCGATCTGCATTGATTAATGGGCGGATTTCTTCAGCAGCGGTATTAAAAATCGTAGCTAAATCTAGGGATTGACGAATGCGTTGGGTAGTCTCCCGCAGTAAATATTCTCTTTCTGCTTGGCGCTTAATTTTTCCTCAAGTTCCCAATGGTGAGGAATATCGCGGTAACTGGCTAACATCAACCCCCAAAATTGATCTCCCATAATAATGGGAACCATCAGTTTAGATCGAATATCAAACCCGATCAGCATCTCCTGATGGCATTGAGTCATGGATTCCAAGTGGATGTCATTAATTACCCGAATTTGCCCTTGACTTGACGATAAGGTTCAAGGTATTCAGGAGTAATGCAAGGATCATGGGGTTCGGTATGGAGAACGGAAATTCCAGCGGCAAGAATAGATTCAGCGATGACTCAACCACTAAAATCAGGGCGGAATTTGTAAATAATTACGCGATCGCATTGCAACAGCAATCTGATTTCTGCAACTGTGGTATTGAGAATTTCTTCTATATCTAAAGATGAGCGAATTTGAGTAGCAACTTTAGTAATAAATGGAGGTAATCTGAGTTCGGAGTTCGGAGTTCGGAGTTCGGAGTTCAAACTCAGGTTCTACCACCTTCAAGGGTTTTTGGTATTTTCCCTATAATGGAAATTGCGGATTTGTGGAGATATATAAGAAAATGACTAAGTTACGGGTGGGTTTACTGTTTGGTGGACGTTCTGGGGAACATGAGGTTTCAATAATTTCGGCGCGGGCGATCGCTCATGCCCTCAGTTTAGAAGAAAATGCTGAAGAATACGAAGTTTTACCTTTCTACATTCAAAAAAATGGTGTTTGGCAAGCCGGAGTTGTTGCACAACAAGTTTTAACATCTGGTGTTCCCCAAGAACCCGTCACCACAACCCCTAATTTATGGCAATTTCCCGCAGAAACTGAAGAAGTTGATCTTTGGTTTCCCATTCTTCACGGTCCCAATGGAGAAGATGGCACAATTCAAGGCTTACTCACTTTAATGCAAGTCCCCTTTGTTGGTTCTGGGGTATTGGGTTCATCTGTGGGAATGGATAAAATCGCTATGAAAATGGCTTTTGCCCAAGCGGGATTACCTCAAGTAAAATATATTGCTGTTACCAGAGATCAAATTTGGTCAAATGCCTGTGTATTTCCGAAACTGTGTGATGAAATTGAAGTTGCATTAGGCTATCCCTGTTTTGTCAAACCTGCTAATCTAGGTTCATCGGTGGGAATTGCCAAAGTGCGATCGCGTCCAGAATTAGAAGCAGCTTTAGACAATGCAGCCATCCATGACAGACGGATTATTGTCGAAGCTGGAGTTGTGGCCAGAGAAGTCGAATGTGCAGTTTTAGGTAACGACAACCCCAAAGCTTCCGTTATTGGTGAAATTACCTTTGATAGTGATTTTTACGATTACGAGACTAAATATACTCCAGGAAAAGCCGATCTATTCATTCCCGCAAAGTTACCAGATGTGGTAGCACAGCAAATTCAAGATATGGCTTTACAGGCCTTTGCGGCTGTTGATGCGGCTGGGTTATCCAGAGTAGACTTTTTCTATGTGGAAGCGACAGGAGAAATTTTCATCAACGAAATTAATACCTTACCAGGGTTTACTTCTACAAGTATGTATCCTCAACTCTGGGCTAATACTGGTATACCCTTTGCCCAATTAGTAGATCAGTTAATTCAACTAGCGATCGCAAGACATTCTCCAGTGAATTAAGGGGATTAGGGATAGTAGATAGTGGATTAAGTTAAAAGGGGGAAAATATTGATTTTTCCTCTTGTCAGAACTATGATTTGCGTGATTGATATGATTAACGTGATGGATAATAAAAAAGAGTTAAAAAAAAATCAACATACTAGAAAAATTCTAGTAAATCTATTGAGAAAGTACCCTGGGATCTGGTTTGTGGGTTTGTTTCTAACGCCTATAGGGGTTGCAATTCTTGCCTATAATCAACTGAATTATATTGGCTATGTGCCACAAAAAGAACCAGAAGAAACCCCATTTATCCCCGTACAATCAACCATTTCCCCATTTTCTGATACTGGTAATCCTCTACCTCTATGGTTGATAATGGCGGTAATCTTCTGCTGTTCTACAGGTTCGTTTGTAATTTTCTATTTACTGCAAAATGCCAGAGAAAGCACAAAAACCAGTCAACGCACTCGTAATAGTCAAAAATTGTCCTCCCAGAAGCGTTATAAATCCACAAATTTTCCATCCTCACCATCTGACAGCAAAAATTTGCTCATAATTTTGCCACCTGATAAAATCTATCCCCTCAATACCAATACAGAATCTGTTGGTAAATTGCCGAACTTATGTGAACACAGTTCGCAACAACAAGATTCGCAATTTCCTTGAAAGCATGGAAATATAAGACGTTTAAGAAAATGCCAACTTGGCAACCAAGTTTTAATTACCTAAGTTACATTGATTCAAGATAAACAACTTCAAGGATGTAGTTATTAGGGTCTACTAAATACTAATTGTTTCAAGCCAAAAAATAATTTATGCTCATAATGTCTCAACATAAATAACAACAATTTACAAATAATTAATTGCTCATTTATTGATTTACAAATAATAACAATAATCAGGTTTGACATTTGCTGCATAGGGAATATTAACCGCATATAAATACTGTAGTTGTTAAATCAACCCCCCCCCTAAATAACTGGCAGTATTTATATATATTCTCAACCGCTACAGCAGTAAATGTAGAGTGGGAGATTTTAGGCTTTTGGTATGCCTTCTCCCACTCTCTTTTTATTTTTGGGAATTTAAACGGGCGCATCTAAGGCTTGGGGGATGCGGAAAAAACAGAAGAAAACAGGTCATCAAAGCGACCATTAACCCAAGCCAATCGGAGATGTAACAAATGGTTAAAACCAGGTTCGCTCCAACGCATACCAACACCTTTAAAACGTTGCTGAATTAACCACTTACAAGCACTTTCCACCATACCGCTACCTAAAGGTAAACCTAGTACCGCTTTGCGGAAGTCAAAAGTCAAAAATCAAAAGTCAAAAGTAATAT
>JBAXRM010000308.1:0-3456 GCA_037131225.1 Nostocales cyanobacterium ELA583
GTGACCATGCCAAACATAACCGGTTCCCAATGGCGAAAACTTCGTGACACTAACTCATTAGTTATGATGATATCAATTTTGCCATCTTTTTGTAAATCAACGGCAGTAACGTTATTAACACCACGACCTACTGTTAATACTTTTGGTGCAGTAAAAGTGCCATCTCCTTTATTAGTTAAGATTGAAATGGTATTTCCAGAAGAAACAATTGCATCATCCACAGTATTTATTGTGATTAAGTCCTGATCACCATCTCCATCTAAGTCTACAGGAGTAGTAATTAGAGGGCGATCGCCTGCTAAAGCAAAATATGGCACTAATTCAATTAGTGGTTACAGGTTTTAATCGAAACCCAACTTGAACTTAAGATTTGAGAACCATTTTCATCAAGCACGCTATAGTGTTCTTTTTTCCAAATTGGCGCATTGTGTTTTAATGTATTAATAGCATACTCACAAGCTGCAAAAGCTTCACCACGATGGGGACAACCTACCGCTACAACTACACTAATTTCCCCAACAGATAATCTACCAATGCGGTGATATATTACTACCCGACTCACAATCGGCCATTGATCACGAATATTATTAGCAATTTGATAAAATACCTGCAATGCCATTGGTTCATAAGCTTGATATTCCAATGCTACCACAGGCTTACCATCGGTTTGATTACGCACCATACCACTCATCACTACTACCGCACCATTAGCAGGATTATCTGCTTTTGTGTAGATTTCTTCTATAGACAATGGTGCTAATGTAACCCCAAAGCTATCTTCAACTCTTGGTTTCAGGGGAATAGGAGATTTAGTAGTGATCATTTTTAGTAAGATATTTTAAGTTATTTATTAATACACCAAATCTAATCTAATTCGGTATTAACTTGATTGAAATTCTCTTCAGTTTCAATTTCATTTAACTCCTCATCTGAAACATCTAGTACACTGCGGCGTAAATAAGATGACCATTAAATAGCCAGAACTTTACCTGTGTATGTCCACTTAAAAGGTTTAGCCATTGTTTGATTAAAATAGTTAATAAAGTCAAAAATGCGATTTTTTAAATCATCCTTACTTAGAAAACTGGCACGTCTGAGTAGCTTGCGAACCAGAATACTAAACCAAATTTCAATCTGGTTAAGCCAGGAAGAATGTTTTGGGGTATAATGGAAAACAATTCGGTGTGTAGGGTCACTCAAAAAAGCGGTTCTTGTTTTCATTGATTCAAGAATACCACTTTCACCTTTAATACCAAGGTCAATATTTAACCCTTCTTTTTCAGCGACAAGACGAACTAATGATTCAGACTGGTGAGTGTTGAGACAGTCCATAATCAAATTCCATTTCTGAGCATTTGGATCACTGTTGGCTATCCATCGGTTTCGCCATAAAATTACCATATTTCGACTAATATCTAATATTCGAGCTATTTCTCGGTTATTTTTCCCCAAGTTAGCATATAGGATTATTTTTCCCCGGAGTGCTATTTGCTGTGGCGTGTTATGTCGCTTAATTAACTGTTCTAGTTCTGCCTGTTCATCATCTATCAGTTTTAATGTTTGTGGCGCTAATCTGGCCATACCTTGATCCCTTTTTATAACTCCAAACTACTTTAATTATACTTATTTAGTATCTCATTAAAATAGTTCGTTCACTTACGCCACAGTGTACTAGTGAGGAGTTTCGCTTTCTGAGAACTTTTGATGAGGAAACAGGCTATCAAGAATTAGAGATTGAATTTTAAAATCATTAACTGCATCACTTACTTTCATCTATTAATATTTAATAGAATTTTCTTGCAGCCATTCTGATATTGTTTCTTGACTTTCTTGACCGTTTGCTAGTCGTTCCATTATTAAAACAACTTCCGGTTCTGGAACATCCAACGAATATCCATTTAATTCCAGAAAGGTAGCCATCACTACGAAAGCTACCCGTTTATTACCATCTATGAAGGCATGGTTTTTAGCAAATCCATAACCATAAGCCGCAGCTAAATCAAATAAGGTGGGTGTAGGTTCACCATAAGCAAGTAAATTCTTCGGTCTATCTAAACTAGCTAAAAACAAATTCTTATCTCGCACACCTGCAAGACCGCCATGCTGTGTTAATTGGTCTTCATGTATAGCTCTAACAATTGTTTCATCTAACCAGAAAAAATGATTCACTTTCCTAACTCATGAAGTGCATTTCTGTATTTTGTGCTGACTTTTCTGTAGGCTTCCATTGCTTTTTCAAAATCAGGATTACAAGCAGTCACATGAACACCTGTTGGGGTTTCAGTGACAAATACACTGTCTCCTTCTTGAACTCTAAGTTTTTGTAGGGTTTCTTTAGGTAATGTTACACCCAAGGAGTTCCCGACTTTACGAATTTTTAAGGTGTACATAAGTTAATAGCCTCTTTATAACAGTAATACTATTGTAATAACATATTTTTTTAAACCGTAATTAAAAATATGCTTATATACATAGTTAATTATATTTAATCATGTCTAGTTTGCGCCCGTGTTGATTCAGGTGGATTCAAGTCGTTAAATATAAGCATATATTTTATGCACGGTTTAAAAGTTAGAAGGATGCAGTGCCTTTACATAATTTGTCTCTACAGTTCCATGGTAGCACTATTTTTAATGCTGACAACATCTTCTAAGATGACAATTGTATGATTCTCGATTATTATTTAATTCTAGTAGTAGTATTTAGGTAAACTATTTTATGTAACTTATGTCAAAACGGTTCACGGTCACGCTACCAGATGCAGTATTTAAAGATTTAGAGGACATTGCAGCAAAAGAAGGACGATCAACTGCTAACCTTGCAGCTTTTCTCATAGAGTCTGGTATCCGTGAAATTAAAAAAACACAAGCACAAAATCCAAAGGCAAGTTAGAGCGATAGCGCCAGCGCGACCTAGGAATCGCATTTGAAAATAAACAATGACAGATGACATCAAGCGTTCCAAAGGTAAGTTTGACCCGGTTAAAGAAACGAGGGATTGGAATATAGCCGCAACTGAGGATCATTGCAACCGAATTGCTAGAAACACAGGTAGGCGACTAATCGAAATCATTGACACTCAAGAGGGTGTTTTGCCAATAGTTTGTATTTTTGAGGATATTACTTATGACTGAAACAGCAACCCAAATACCTTTAAGTGCAGTAATGCCCATGTTTGCTGCTATTTCAGACCGTGATTGGGAACGGTTTAAAGAGCTAGAAGTAGAGTTTGCCAATAGTCACGGTATCGAAGATTGGGCAGATGTTTTTAATTTCCGCATCTTGCCAGCATTAGATAAAGAGTCGAAAAGATGGTTTTTGATTCAAAAATGTAGCAAAGGCTTTACCGTTAAGACGGTAGTTTAGTTAATGCGATAGCGAACGCGAGTGCGTCCCGGAGGGAACTAGTACCGCTTTGCGGAAGTCAAAAGTCAAAAATCAAAAGTCAAAAGTAATA
>JBAXRM010000309.1:0-3449 GCA_037131225.1 Nostocales cyanobacterium ELA583
GGAACCGCTATATTCATATTATTTGATTAAAATATGCTGATTATTATTAAATTTTGCGAATTAGATAGAAGTTAACACATTGCCAGAATATAAAAAATGCAAATTGTTAAACGCAATATTGATTTAAAAGTTGATGATAGTTTAATGCGGGTTTATGTTGCTTCTCCTAAACCAGTAGGTAAATATCCAGGAATTGTTTTTTACAGTGATATTTATCAATTAGGTGATGCCATAATTCGATTAGTTAATTATTTAGCTGGATTTGGTTATGTTGTCGCAGCAGCGGAAATTTTTCACCGCATTGAACCTGTAGGTTCTGTAATTGAACCGAATGATCTTGGTAGAATGCGGGGTAATGATGATGCCCGAAGAACCTTAATTTCTGAATATGATGCTGATACTCGTGCGGTAATTGATTTTCTCAAAAATGACAGTTCAGTTATTAGTGATAAAATCGGAACTTTGGGTTTTTGTATTGGTGGACATTTGGCTGTTCGTGCTGCTTTTGAAAGTGAAATTGCAGCGGCTGTTTGTTGTTATCCTACTGGAATTCCTAGCGGTAAATTAGGTAAAGGTGTGGCAGAGACTATGCAAAGATTTGAGGAAATTAAGGGAGAAATGTTGTTAATTTTTGGAACTCAAGATCCACATATTTCTGAACATGATAGACACACTATCATTAATACTTTGGAAAATGCAAAAGTTCATCATCAATTTTTCGCTTATGAAGCAGAACATACTTTTATGAGAGATGATGGTTATCGTTATGATGCTATTGCAACTACTTCTGCTTGGCAACAAATTATAGCTTTTTTAGAACGGAAATTTAGAAGCTGAAAAGTTTGATTTTTACCATTTTCTTGATGTTGCAGAATTTCTTTTTCTATGATCTGTCGCAATACCAGCAAAAAAATCACTAAACAAATGTAGTGGAACAGTTAAAAATCCATGCAGTTCATAATCATTCACCAAATCAGAATCAATTTAAAAAAATCGTCTTCTTTTCCGATTTTCTGGCTGTGTTTTTCTTAAAGGTACTACTTCTGCTTCACTACCCTCTCTAGCTACTCTAATTAATAAAGCAGAAGATACCAAACTAGCAACCATCGAATTACCACCATAACTAAACATGGGCAAGGGTAAACCTGTAGTTGGTAATGCACCTGTCGTTACACCAATATGTAATATTGATTGGCCAACCATGAAAACTACTACACCGATTGCTACTAATTTAGATGTGAGATTTTTGGCTTTGAGGGCAATAATTAATCCTAAAGTGGCAAATGTTGCCAACATGATTAATAGTAAAATACCACCAATAAATCCAAATTCTTCAGAAAAAATTGCGAATATAAAATCAGTATCTTGAATTGGTAAATAGAATAACTTTTGTTGAGAAAGTCCAAATCCAGAACCCCAAGTTTGACCTGAACCTATAGCTAATAAACTTTGTACTAACTGATAACCATCTCCTTGGGAATCTTCCCAAGGATTCATAAAGGACATAATCCGTTTCCGTTGATATTCTTTAATACTAATACTCAATAATGCTAACATCACCCCACCAATGGCTGTTCCTCCCAAATATTTAGATGGTATTCCTGCTGCTAAGGCAATAAACCAAATTGTCATGCCGCAAAGTGCTGTTGTACTTAAGTTAGGTTGTGCAAGAATTCCTAAAAGCACAAGACCAAAAACACCCAACCAAGATAAACGAATTCCCCAACTAAGCTTATCCCACTTACTGAAAAGTGTCGCACTTTGTAAAACTAAAAATGGTTTAATTAATTCTGATGGTTGGATAGGAATTGGTCCAATTGCTATCCATCTAGCTGCGTCAAAGGCTTTTTTTCCTAATCCTGGGATTAATGTTAGAAAAATCAACATTAGGAAAAATATCAAAAACCAATGAGATACACCCAAAATTTTCCGCAATGGTAGATTAACAATGATGTTGAAAATAATTAAGGAAGCGATCGCCCAAAGAATTTGCCGTTTAAAATAATATAAACCATCACCCTGACGGGCATCAGCAACGGGATAGGATGCGGAAAAGAGGATGACTAAGCCAATAAACATCCACAGTAATGTTATCCAGCGCAATAATCGGGCTTCTAAACCCCAGTTAGAAACGGAATTATCAAAAATTGGGATTAAACGGAGTAGATTCACAATTGTTATTAGTTATTAGTTATTTGTCATTAGCAATTTAAATCAAAACTAAATTATCGCGGTGAATTATGGTATCTGCACCTTCATAACCTAAAATTGCGGGGATTTCTCGTGAATGTTTACCGCAAATTTTCTGTAATTCTTCACTATTATAATTCACCAATCCTCTAGCAATTTCATGACCATTACTATCACATAATTGCACTGCTTCTTGATTGTCAAATTCCCCTTCTACGGCTTTAATTCCCGCTGCTAATAAGGATTTTCCCGCTTTGACAACGGCGGCGATCGCTCCCTCATCTAAGTATAATTTTCCTCCTGGTATCAAACCATAAGCTATCCAGCGTTTGCGGGCTGAAGTTGGTTCTGGTTGCGGTGCAAAGTGTGTACCGATGAGTTCCCCTTGAATAATTTTTTCAATGTTCCGGGGAAATTGCCCTTGAGTAATGACTGTGCGGATACCAGCAGCGATCGCAATTCTGGCCGCAGATATCTTAGTCATCATTCCCCCAGTCCCCCATTGAGAACCCTGTCCCCCTGTTTGAATCTGCAATTCTGTCAGTTCTTGCATACTGCTAACTAAACTAATCGGTTTAGCATCGGGTACAGAACGAGGATCAGCTGAATATAATCTATCAACATCCGTTAATAAAAATAGCCAATCTGCTTCTACTAAACTAGCTACCAATGCAGAAAGGGTATCATTATCTCCAAACTTTAATTCTTCTACAGCTACGGTATCATTTTCATTGACGATGGGAATTACTCCCAAATTTAGTAATTCTTGAAAAGTATTATTGGCGTTAAGATAACGGCTACGTTCTACCAAATCTGCCCTAGTTAATAATACTTGAGCAATGGGTTGTTGGAGAATACTAAATAAGTCATCATATATACGCATTAATCTACCTTGCCCAACTGCGGCTACAGCCTGTTTTAAAGCTATAGTTTTGGGACGTTCTGTTAAACCTAATCGCGCACAACCTACTCCCACAGCGCCAGAAGAAACTAAAATTACCCGATGTCCCTGTCGTCTCAAATCACAAAGAGTTTCGGCTAAAGTTGCAATGCTAGAAAGGGCTAATTGTCCCGTTTCCGGTTGAGTTAGGCTAGAAGTACCGATTTTAACAACAATTGTTTTGGTCATTGATCATTGGTAATTTATCCCCAAAAAATTATATAGCACCTTCCCATCGGTTCATAAATTTACAGCAATATCCGTTAAGCGTAAAGCTCAGTGTCTTTAGACCTGAGATATAAGCGACACGGGCGGTTTT
>JBAXRM010000310.1:0-3441 GCA_037131225.1 Nostocales cyanobacterium ELA583
ATGGTGCAAGAGACATTGCAACAATATTAGATGAGGATTTAGAAATATGAGTAATCAGGTTGGGTTGATGCAAATAAACCCAACAAAACCTACCATTAATAACACTAAATCGCAGTCCGAAAACCTTATCCTGTATCTCACTCAAGCATTACTAGGGATTAATGGGGCGATCGCGTAGCGCTGCTGCAAGCAGTTCGCAGTCCAAAAACTCTGTATCTGTTCATATTATCTCACCCAACCATCACCACCATCACCAAATATGATGTAAATAAGAGAAGACAATGAACAACTACCCAAAAAAATGGGTACTATTTTTCATAAACATCACGACGATGCTTACATTGAACGAGTAAAACAATTAATTGCTCGTCTTGAATTTCGTAAACCAAACGATAATCTCCTATTCTAATCCGATATTCATTATCATATCCTTTCAACTTGACAACCCCATCAGGACGAGGTTCTTCCGCAAGTTGGGAAATCTTATCATATACACGCTCTTGAATATTATTAGGAAGATTATCTAATTGTTTTTGAATAGATTTAGTGATAATAATCTCGTAAGTCATAGTATCTATTTTCTCTGATTTAGATACTGTTGAAAAGTCATATATTCCCCATTCGCATATTCATCACGAACTAATTGAATTTCTTTTCTAGTCTCTTCATCTTCGCGCCAATCATCTTCCTCAGCATCAGCAATAGCTTCATCAAGAATCAGCCAAAGTTGCTGTTTTTCTGATAAACTTAGCGCATTTAAAGAGTTAATCAGTAACTCCATCGGAATGAATAGATTTAATCCATTTTGTGACATGGCTTTTATCATGATGCGATATTTTACATTATATCAAATGATGGTAGATTATTCTATAAAAACCCCTGTATCTGTTTACGTTATCTCACCTAACCATTACAAGGGATTAATAGAGCGATCGCGTTCGCGAAGCGTCCCGGAGGGAACTAGCGCTGCTGCAAGCAGTTCGCAGTCTGAAAACGTTACCCTATATCTGTTTACATTATCTCACTCAAGCATTACTAGGGATGTTTAGGGCGATCGTGTAAATAAGAGAAGACAATAGTAGATAGATTTTTTACTTTGTTTGAAGAATTTTGTCAACATCAGAAAAATCATGAAGTAGCAAAAATTGACCAATTGGTTTTATGAAAATAATAATTCAAATCCCTGATTCATAAAATTGATTACCTGATAGAAAAATCTTCACAAACTACTAGACTAAAAATAACAAAAACTGCCATAATATAGAAAAGCAGATTTACTCCAAATAACCATTTATGAAATTTCAAGTAATATTCATATTTGATTCAGAATACGTTGGTGAGATATTTTTCCATTCTTCAGATTCATTTTTAGCACAATATCAAGATTTAACCTTGGTTAGCTTTAATGGATCAAAAAGACACATAACACGAAAGAGCAAAAGAAGAAACAATATAATGAATCCTTAGTTACGATGTGGTGTGTTGTTACAGAAACCGTTATCTCTCAACCCATACCAGAAAGCTTATCTGAACTTATTCCTGAACTTCATCACAAGTATTAACTTATGATTCATGACCAATGACCCATATAGTCTTAAAATATTCTTAATTTCCCCACACAGACTTTTTTGTTTGTAACCTCCAAGTACCACACAGAAAAAATATTATGGCTATAGGCTACGTCGCGCTTGTACTTCACGCACACCTACCCTTCGTTCGTCACCCTGGAAGTGATTATGTGCTAGAAGAAGAATGGCTGTATGAAGCAATTACAGAAACTTACATTCCCTTATTAAAAGTATTTGAAGGCTTAAAACGAGACGGTATTGATTTTAAACTTACCATGAGTATGACACCGCCACTCGTGTCTATGCTCCGTGATCCTTTGTTGCAAGAACGCTATGATGCTCATTTATCTCAGTTAGAAGAGCTTATAGAATTAGAATCAGAGCGAAATGTTCATAACGGTCATGTTCGTTATTTAGCAGAACATTATGCAACTGAATTTAATGAAGCGCGGGAATTATGGGAACGTTATAAGGGTGATTTAGTTACAGCATTTAAACAATTCCAAGATAGCAACAACCTAGAAATTATCACCTGTGGTGCGACTCACGGCTACTTACCATTAATGAAAATGTATCCCCAAGCTGTGTGGGCGCAAATTCAGGTAGCTTGTGAACATTATGAAGAAACTTTTGGCCAAGCCCCCAGAGGAATTTGGTTGCCAGAATGTGCCTATTATGAAGGTGTGGAACGAATGCTGGCGGATGCTGGTCTACGTTATTTCCTCACTGATGGTCATGGTATTTTATACGCCCGTCCCCGTCCTCGCTTCGGTAGCTATGCCCCGATTTTTACAGAACCCGGTGTAGCGGCTTTTGGTAGAGATCATGAATCTTCCCAGCAAGTATGGTCTTCTGAGGTAGGTTATCCCGGTGCAGCAGAATATCGGGAATTTTATAAAGATTTAGGTTGGGAAGCTGAATATGAATATATTAAGCCCTATATTATGCCCAATGGACAGAGGAAAAATACAGGCATTAAGTATCATAAAATTACTGGTAGAGGCTTAGGTCTTTCTGACAAAGCCCTGTATGATCCTTATTGGGCAAGGGAAAAAGCCGCAGAACACGCTGCAAACTTTATGTATAATCGTGAGCAGCAAGCTGGGCATTTACACGATATCATGGGTCGTCCACCAATTATTGTGTCTCCCTATGATGCGGAGTTGTTTGGTCATTGGTGGTATGAGGGTCCTTGGTTTATTGATTACCTATTCCGTAAATCATGGTATGACCAAAAAACTTATGAAATGACCCATTTAGCCGATTATTTACGGGCTAATCCTCATCAGCAGGTATGTCGTCCTGCCCAGTCGAGTTGGGGCTTTAAGGGTTTCCATGAATACTGGTTGAATGATACTAATGCTTGGGTCTACCCACATCTGCACAAAGCTGCGGAAAGGATGATTGAAATTTCTCAAATTGAAGCTGAAGATGAGTTACAGGAAAAAGCACTCAATCAAGCTGCGAGAGAATTGTTATTAGCACAATCTTCTGACTGGGCGTTTATTATGCGGACAGGAACAATGGTTCCTTATGCGGTGAGAAGAACTAGATCACATTTAATGCGGTTTAATAAACTGTATGAAGATGTAAAAATAGGTAAAGTTGATAGTGGTTGGTTGGAAAAAGTCGAGTCAATGGATAATATTTTCCCCAATATTAACTATCGTGTTTATCGTCCAGCCTTTTAAATAAGGAACAGGGAACAGGGTTAAAAATCTAGAAAAAGCAAAACCCCCAGAATTGTGACTGGGGGTTATTTTTATGCACATATTGTCAAATTGTCTCTAAAAATTATTGTGGTAAATTGCGGCTATTTTGACACTCTCAGTGTCTTTAGACACTGAGATTCTTTAATCAATGAGCCAACTTA
>JBAXRM010000311.1:0-3414 GCA_037131225.1 Nostocales cyanobacterium ELA583
GTGCGGTTCGTTGATTGAAACCGAAGCCCTTTAGGACTTTGGAGGAAAATCGTCTCTACACCGCCTTGAGTGCAAACTCAGAAATATAGTAGAGATAACTTTAGTTTAGTGTGAGTGCGTCAAACCCAAATTTGACAAGTCTCACCCGCTAGGAATGGCGTGATGTCAAAACTGCCCACATGGATGGAGAATAAACTCTAAAAATGAAGCTGGGGACAGAACGAGAATAACAAACCTGAGATGGGGGCAACTCGTATAGGTAAGTAGTCATGGTTAAACACTAGTTAAACTCTCGGAAAAAGCGTCTGAACGTGAACGACCGAATTCAAGGTCGGAGAACAACACAAGATAACACGTAAAAGTGTGAAAATACCCGCATTATTTTGATCTGAATAAATGCAATTCTGGGGAATTGTAGGCGAAATGAGAGAACCTAAAACTACAAAACAACTAAACTAAGGAACGAATAAAACTGCTCTTTCAACCTCCAGTCATAGAGATTTAATCTCCGAAACTGTGGACTCCTTAAATAAGAGTTAGCGGGTAGAGTTGATAAGATGTACTCGAAAATTTAACAAGTAAGGACTGTTAGACAACTGGGTACGGTTTACATAGAAGATGTTCAAAATGCGTAGAGAATGTTATGACAACGGAGTTAAATCCAGTTGATAAATGGAAATCGATTCCTTGGCGCAAGCTGCGGAAAATCGTGTTTCGCCTACAAGTAAGAATATTTAAGGCTCAAAAGAACGGTAACACGCGCCTAGTGCGTAAACTTCAGAAACTTTTATTAAGCTCTAAAGCAGCGAAATTGCTTGCCATCCGGCAAGTGACACAGCTAAATACTGGACGGAAGACCGCAGGGGTGGACGGAAAGAAAGCCCTCGAACCCTCTCAAAGACTGGCACTTTATGAAGAGTTAGTTAATAACTGGAAGCAATGGAAACACCAGCCGTTAAAGCGAGTGTTCATCCCTAAAGCCGATGGAACTAAAAGAGGATTAGGTATTCCAACCATTAGCGACAGAGCATATCAATGTCTCATCAAATATGCCTTAGAACCAACAGCGGAAGCTACGTTCAATGCCCACTCATACGGGTTTAGACCTAGCAGAAGCTGTCATGATATTCAAAGACAATTATTCAATAATCTAAACTCTAGTAGTAATGGAGTAGAAAAGAGAATTTTGGAATTGGATATTGAAAAATGTTTCGACAAGATTGACCACAAATTTTTGATGCAATCTGTCCAACTACCAAAGGCAGCAAAACAAGGAATCTTTCGGGCAATAAAAGCCGGAGTTAGGGGAGAATTTCCATCGTCAGAATCTGGTACGCCCCAAGGGGGAGTTATTAGCCCATTACTAGCAAATCTAGTCCTTCACGGATTAGAAAATGTAGGTCATGAGGTCAGATTAAAAATCAGAAATGGCGGAAGATATATAGACACTATTAATGGATTTCGCTATGCGGATGACGTTGTGTTTATTCTAAAACCAGGAGATGACTCTGAACTCCTCCGAGAACACATTGATAAATTTCTGGAAATAAGAGGACTAAAAGTTAAAGAAGCTAAAACCAAAGTTGCACATAGTACAGATGGTTTCGACTTCTTGGGGTGGAACTTCGCAGTTAAACCCAATGGTAAATTCATTTCGACACCGAGTCAAAAAGCTACAGATAGCATTAAGACAAAAGTTAAAGAAGTGATGAAAGATAGTCGTTTCACTTTAGAGCATCGCATCAACAAGTGTGGTTCGATGATAAGAGGGTGGAGAAATTACCATCGATTCTGCGATATGAGTCAACATGACCTATGGTCATTGCACTACTGGTTATGGAAATTCATTCGGAAACAAGGAAGATACAACCGCTTTCAAACTAATAAGGTTATCAAAAGAGCAATTCCTTCGGTCAGTTGGTCGGCTTGCAAGTTTATCATTGTCAAAGGAGATAAATCACCTTACGATGGCGATTTTGTATACTGGTCAAAACGCGAAAATTCTAACTACGATGGGGTAACGGCGCGTCTTCTCAAGAAACAGAATCATAAATGTGCAGATTGTAATCTATCGTTCATTTCCGGTGATATTGCAGAATTACACCACATTGACGGCAATCATAATAATTGGAAACTGATAAATTTGGAAGTCCTGCACCGAGAATGTCACCAGCATCAGACCATTCATGGTTTGATGAGAGTCCGAACAGCGGGATAAACCCGACTTATTAGGTGTCAGACTAGGAGCCGGATGCAGTGAAAGCTGCACGTCCGCGTTCTGAAGGAGAGGTGTCCCCTGGCAACAGGAGCATCGACTCTAATTAATTGGGAGGGGCGGGAGATCAGCGCGACTTGAAAGGTCGTTTAGGACGGAGAGCCGACTCTCCTAGAGAATTCACACTCTCTACCCTCATGTAAAAAGACTCTTTTCAGAGTCTGGTCACGCCCAAGTAGGTAACGAAACAGGCGGAGTGCAGACCACAAACGTAGCCTTAACTACTAGCCTAAAACGTGGTAAGGAGCAAGAGGGAGTTCTCCTAAGATGAACGAAAGTGAATTGATGTCTAAACTGCGTCATCGCTCAGAGAGCCAAATAAGGCTGATAGGCTCTAACCAAAAGGTAAGTGGGTAGATTTATAGTTTTATTTTCTATGAATCGTGTGAATACAACTCCCACCGCAGGAAAATCAACATCTAACAGAGAACATACACCAAATGAAACGACAAGGTAAGCCCTACAGAGTCTATGGAAAGGTCGAAATCCCATAGTAAGTCAACCGTGAGGAAGATAGAACTCTCTGGAGGGTAGAGGATGAGAGAAAAAGCGAACGCCCGTCTGTAATAGATGGGATAGGGATTCAAACTTTGTCCCTGACCGAAAGGAATAGCAGACTTTTCTTGGGTCTTATGAGAAAGAGACTAAACAAAAGAAACTTAATTCGATGACAAGTTAGATGGTGTATGCAAGTACAACAAACGGACTAAGAAAACCGCTAGAAAACTGGAATCAGGTCAACTGGAAACAGATTAATAAAGCGGTTAAGAATCTGCGTCAACGAATCTTTCTCGCGAGAAAACTTGGTAACTGGAAGAAACTGCGAAGTCTCCAAAAGTTAATGCAAAGAAGCTACGCAAACCTAATATTATCTGTTCGGAAAATCACTCAGACCAACAAAGGCAGAGCAACGGCAGGAATTGACAAAGAAATAATCAATACCCCAGAGCAGCGAGTGAAGCTGGTAAACAACTGGAAAGGCGGCAATCAAGACCCCACAAAACGGGTAATGATTCCAAAATCCAACGGTAAAAAACGACCGCTCGGAATCCCAACCGTGCGTGACAGAATCGAACAGGCAATAATAGTTAATTCACTAGAACCCGAATGGGAAGCCATATTTGAACCAAATTCCTATG
>JBAXRM010000312.1:0-3362 GCA_037131225.1 Nostocales cyanobacterium ELA583
GTTTGTCATGGATGCCTGAATAACTCTTTCCCCGATATATTGAGGGGATACAAAAATACCTACCACCAAATTAAAAAATGCAGGGTATTTGTTTTAATCTGTTGCCAGTAAAGAATAAGGAATAATTTGATTTAAAATTTCTCCTAAATTTATTTTTGCTTCCATTATTTCATAAGCATTTTGCAATCTTAAAAAATAACCATCTGAAAGTCTAAAATAGCGACAAAGACGTAAATCTATATCTGCTGTCATTTTAAGTTTACCTGTAATAATTCCTTGAATAGTAGAATAAGTTAAACCTAAATTAACAGCTAAAGTATTTTCGCTGATGTCTAATTCTTCTAAAAATTCATATTTTAATCTTATTATTGATTATTTCTGGGTTTCCTCACGTCAACCCAATCTTGTATCTTATTATAAACTACACTGCGATCGCCCCATTAATCCCTAGTAATGGTTGAGTGAGATAACGTAAACAGATACAGGGTAAGGTTTCCGGGCTGCGAACTGCTTGCAGCAGCGCTAGTTCCCTCCTAGTAATGATTGGGTGAGATAATATGAACAGATACAGGGTTTTTGGGCTATAATTTAGGGTTATTAATGGTAGCTATTGTTGGATTTCCTTGTGTCAACCCAAACTACAAACTACTACTTTTTAATACCTTTAATAAATGCTGTTCTTGCATCAATAATGGAAGGCATTAAAACACAATTCATCAATAAATCTATATCTAAATCTGGCAATAATTCACTTTGATTAATTTGCTCATAATTATCATTTTTAAGATTATATAAATGCAATTGATTATTTTCCCAAAACCAGACTTCGGTAATATTAAACCTTTTATATTTTTCTAGTTTATCAATACTGCCACTGGTAATATTAATTTCAATTGCCAAATCTGGATTTTCCTTTTTTTCTCCGATGTAATAAGATTCATCAGGTTCAAAGGAAGCGCTCTTTTCTTTTGCACGACGAGTAGCACTACCTACTGGAATCAGATTTATACCTATTTCACAGGAATATAATTCTAGTAAAAAACCAAGAATGGTTTTAATCATTTCATGTTGTTCACTCAGCGTCATAAATTCGATGCACCCATCAAGATAAGTTATCCGCAAACCTGCTGCGTCTGCGGTTAAGGTTTCTATTGTTTCAAATTCCTCCCAGGTGTAATGGCCAGGTAGAAGAAATTGCTGTTCGGAAATTGTGGTGGTTTTGTCTAAGGTTTGGATAGTCATAGTAATTTTATGGTTATGACTTTAATCTTGATTATAACTCATGGTCGGGTGATAATTCTCAGGTGAGGTGAATCTTTATAGGTGTATCTGTCATGCTGCGATCGCTCTACTAATCCCTAGTAATGGTTGAGTGAGATAATGTAAACAGATACAGGGTAAGCTTTTCAGGTGCGAACTGCTTGCAGCAGCGCTAGTTCCCTCCAGGATGCTTCGCGAACGCTATCGCTCTATTAATCCCTAGTGATGGTTGGGTGAGATAATGTGAACAGATACAGGGTTTTTAATGGTGGCTTATATTGTTGTTAAGCCACCCTACAGGAATTAAAAAGATATGAAATCAAACAAATGGATTGATAATTCTTACTTTGTTCTCTATTAGTTGATTATGTTGCATATCTTCTGAGTAAATGATGGAACATTCACTTAATAAAGCTGTAGCTATAATCAAACTATCCCAATAAGAGTAATTATATTTTGCATTGATTTCTAATGCTTGTATAACTTCTGTTGTGTTGATTTCCTGAATCGGAAAAGTATTCACTATATCTGATATGATTATAATCGCATCTGTTTTTGATGTGAATTTTTTTCTAGTTAAAACATGAAATAATTCTCCTAAAACCTGAGTGCTAACTAACAGAGATGAAGAATTATTTTTGATGATTTCTGCAACTTGCTGGGATTTTTCTGGCGGATTTTTAGCATAGAGATAAATCCAGAGGTTACTATCGAGAAAAATTTTATCTATCATAAATTTCTTCTCGATTAAATTTGTAGTCTGGGGGAAGTGGGAAGGAGTAGTGATTAACTCGCGCTAAGAATTGCTGTATTTTCGATTCTTGAGAATCTATTGGTTGTGTAGATTCGCTGGGTTCGAGAATCATAATTTGTATGGTTTTACCTTCTAATTCGGAACTTAGTTTTTCATTCAAAATAAGTTCACCGTTAGTACAGGTTGCTTGGATAATTTGCAGCATTATGAATAACCTTAAATCCTATATAAAATTTTTCGGTATGATCCTATTATAAACTACGCACCGATAATTCTCAGGTGAGGTGATGTAAACAGATACAGGGTTTTTAGGTTATAATTTACTGTTATTAATGATGGGTATTGCTGGGTTTCCTTGTGTCAACCCAACCTACGCATTAATTTTTATTTTCATGAAACTAGTTCATCAATTTTTGCTGTTTCGTGATTTTTCTGATTTTGATAAAATTCTTCAAATAAGGTAAAAAATCTATCTACTGCGCTTTTTTCATCGGCTGAATGGAAAAGAAGAATACTTGACCATAATTGACCTGTTTCTACATTGAATTTGTGTCTTATCCATTGTAAAAAAGTTTGAAATTCTGTTTCTTCTGCTGTTAAGGGAATACCAATTTCTCGACGGGCAAAATAGTATCCATCTAAAAATGCTTGGAGGCTAAAAATAGAATTTTTACCTATATACATTGCAGGTCTTTTTTTGATCTTTTGCAGTAAGTTGTAGAGATTATCCATGTTTAACTCACTAAATTTCTAGGTTAAAAGTAAGTTTCTGTGATTTGAAACTCTAATCCTACATCTAAAATAGGTGAATAGAGATTCTGTATTCAGTTTAATCGGGTAATGCCTTGATGGTGAATATTGTCAAAAACAAGTTCTCCGTCATTTATCTCTATTATAACACCTTCATGATGACCAGTGGTGGCAATCAATTCTCCAATACTATCATCATAAATTCTGCCATAAATTGGATCTTGAGAATTTGTATTTATTTTAATATGCTTACCATGAATACTTTGTCTGATTAAAAATTCTTTAATTGCTCTAGCACAGGGTATACAATCAAATATTCCGTAACTACTGGCAATTGCTATAATTTGTTGATAGATTATATCCTCTTTATTCAAAATTACTCCCGTTGTCAAATTTTAATATTTCTACCCTGATTACTATTGATTGATAGTTAAGGGAGTATTAAGTTATTTTTTACATTTTAAACTAGAAGAAGCACAAAATAGGATTTGATTTAGTTTGGGTGACAATTCCGGTGGTGAGGTGAATATTTACACGATCACAGCGAACTGCTTGCAGCAGCGCTAGTTCCCTCCGGGACGCTTCGCGAACGCTATCG
>JBAXRM010000313.1:0-3355 GCA_037131225.1 Nostocales cyanobacterium ELA583
TGTTTGTCCCAGTTACAGGACTGTGGATGAGTTCTATCGGTATCGTTGGTTTAGCATTAAATCTGCGAGCTTATGACTTCGTTTCCCAAGAATTACGGGCAGCAGAAGACCCAGAGTTTGAAACTTTCTATACCAAAAACATTTTGTTGAATGAGGGTATCCGCGCCTGGATGGCTCCTCAAGATCAACCCCACGAACAGTTCGTATTCCCAGAGGAGGTACTCCCACGTGGTAACGCTCTCTAATAGAGTTATTAGCGGTGGACGCGACCAAGAATCCAGCGGTTTCGCTTGGTGGTCTGGCAACGCCCGTTTAATCAATTTATCTGGTAAACTGCTTGGCGCTCACGTAGCCCATGCTGGTTTAATCGTCTTCTGGGCTGGAGCAATGACTTTATTTGAAGTCTCTCACTTCGTCCCAGAAAAGCCTATGTACGAACAAGGCTTGATTCTGCTTCCTCACCTCGCCACATTGGGTTGGGGCGTTGGTGCAGGTGGTGAAGTTTTTGATACATTCCCTTACTTCGTTGTCGGTGTACTTCACCTGATTTCCTCCGCAGTTCTAGGCTTTGGCGGTATTTATCATGCCGTTCGTGGTCCTGAAACCTTAGAAGAATATTCTGCCTTCTTCGGTTATGACTGGAAAGACAAGAACAAGATGACCAACATCATCGGCTTCCACCTAATCATTCTGGGATGTGGTGCGTTGTTGTTGGTGTTGAAGGCTATGTTCTTCGGTGGAGTTTATGATACATGGGCACCCGGTGGTGGTGATGTGCGTGTGATTAGTAATCCCACACTCAACCCCGCTGTTATCTTTGGCTATTTAATTAAAGCTCCCTTCGGTGGCGAAGGCTGGATTATTAGCGTTGATAACATGGAAGATATTATCGGCGGTCACATCTGGATTGCTTTAATTTGTATTGCCGGTGGTATCTGGCACATCTTTACCAAGCCTTTTGCTTGGTCACGTCGTGCCTCCATTTGGTCTGGTGAAGCTTACCTATCCTATAGCTTGGGCGCGCTCTCTTTGATGGGGTTCATTGCCTGTGTTATGGTGTGGTTTAACAACACTGCTTACCCTAGCGAATTTTACGGTCCTACTGGTCCTGAAGCTTCTCAAGCTCAAGCTTTAACCTTCTTGATTCGTGACCAACGCTTGGGTGCTAACGTCGGTTCTGCCCAAGGGCCTACCGGTCTAGGTAAATACCTCATGCGCTCTCCATCTGGTGAAATCATCTTCGGTGGTGAAACCATGCGCTTCTGGGATTTCCGTGGTCCTTGGTTAGAGCCTCTTCGTGGCCCCAACGGTCTTGACTTAGAAAAAATCAAGAATGATATTCAGCCTTGGCAAGCTCGTCGTGCCGCTGAATACATGACTCACGCGCCTTTGGGTTCTTTGAACTCTGTGGGTGGTGTGGCTACGGAAATCAACTCTTTTAACTATGTGTCTCCTCGCGCTTGGTTGGCGACTTCACACTTTGTTTTAGGATTCTTCTTCCTGATTGGTCACTTATGGCACGCAGGCCGCGCCCGTGCTGCTGCTGGTGGTTTTGAGAAAGGTATTAACCGTGACACAGAACCAGTAATGTTTATGCCTGACCTCGACTAGGTTTTTATCAGCTTAATTTCATTACTGACAATATAATGCTTTTGATAGCTCTTGCCTCACCGCAAGGGCTTTTTTTGTGGTTTTCTATGTAAGTTTACACATTAAGCTTTGTTAAGTAAAAGTAACAATGTAAAACAAATTTTATATAGGTACTTACAATAATTAAACATTGCTGCTAATATACAATTTAACAAGTAAATTTTACTAAGAGTCAAGTAATGAATAATCTAAAGTTCGGCACATCTGTATTAACAGTTGCTGCTGGTTTGGTAATGGGGACATCAATAAATCAAATGGTTATCGCTGAGGAAGTGGTTGCAGAACTAGTTACTCAGCCAGTAGTTACAAATGAAGTTATTGCCACATCAATCACTCCTGAAAAAACTGAAACTCATCCGCAATCAAGAACTTTCAGTTATAGTGCTAGTGATTTACTGGCAACAATACCACTGGATTTAGATGTATTTTGCAAAAGTTATCCTTTAAATTCTCGCTGTACTGGGCGTTCTACTCCATCAAAACCACACAGGGGAGAGTCAAAACCTACTCAAGAATCTAAACCTACCGAAGAAGCAAACCAAACTCCTGTAAAAAGCAGTGGTTGGGCAATTACACCTGAAATTAGTACATTAGGTGTTGGTGCAACAGTCACCAAATCCATCACACCTAATTTCAATGCTAAAGTTGGGATTAATGGCTTAGGCGTAAGTGGAGACTTTGACGAATCTGGTGTCAAGTATAATGCTAACCTCAATCTATTCAATGTTTCTACTTTAGTTGATTACCATCCTTGGAAAAATGCTGGTTTTCGTTTGACTGGAGGCTTGGTATTTCAAGATAATAATTTAGAAGGAACTGGGAAAGCTACTGATAATGGAACAATTCAGATAGGTGACACCACATATAAAAAAGATCAACTTCCATCAGTAAAAGCCAAGGTTTCCTTCGCCAATAGTGTCGCACCATATATTGGACTTGGTTGGGGTAATGCAGTTAAACCTGGCAAACATTGGGGATTTTCAGCGAATTTAGGTGTAATGTTTGCAGGTTCTCCAAAAGTAGATTTAACAGCACCAGGCGCAGACCCAACTGTCCTGGCACAAATTCAGGCTGACATCGAAAAAGAAAGAAAACAATTAGAGGATGATCTTAGCGGGTTGAATATTTATCCTGTTCTTTCTCTTGGTGTATCTTACCAATTTTAGATAACAATTTGGGGTGTGTCAGATGTTGAAAATATATTCATTATTACTGAGTTATCGAGTCTGACTCACCCTACAAAAAATATTTAATATCACATTGGCATAAATCCTAGTTTTAACTTTCCTCTCTACCAGTTGCTATAATTAAATTAACTTGTATTTTATTTTCCGATATACAAATGACCATCACCAAATATCGCGCTGATAGAGTCATGCTTTATAACATCAGTTGGCAACAGTTTGAAAATCTGCTGCAAGATTTAGGAGAAAATCGGGCGGCTAGAGTGGCATATGATGATGGAACTTTGGAAATTATAACACCTTTACCAGAACATGAACAATATAAAGAAGTAATTAGTGATGCAGTTAAAGATATCGCTGAAGAGTTAGATTTAGACTATGAAAGTTTAGGTTCAACTACCTGGAAAAAAGAACGTAAAATGGCAGGAATAGAGGCAGATAATTGCTTTTATTTTCAAAATAAAGCAGGTAGTGGTAAATATGTAGTGAAATCTCATATTTACCAACTTAAATTATTCGTT
>JBAXRM010000314.1:0-3351 GCA_037131225.1 Nostocales cyanobacterium ELA583
TCCACTTAAATTAAGAGAATTTTATCTTATTTTTTTCAAAATGAGAATTGCTGATTATCAATACAAGTGTTTTTACAAAGTTTGAGTGTATAGTAAGGCAATGGGAGGAAAATAAAAACTATGACTATTGAATCTAAATCACCCAACTCATCTGACTCAGAAATAAATCAGGAAGATGAATTGGAAATTGATGATAGTGATCACTCATTACTAACAGAAGGATTAGGAAAAAAACAAGTATTTGGACAATCTTCTCTGAAAACAAATATTATCACAGGAACTGCTTTTCTACTCCAGCACAATTCCAGTCTCCAAGCTGCTATTAACCCAAGAATTTTATTATTCACTAGTTTAGCGATCGCTATAACTTTCATTAGTATTATCATTAATAACTCATTTCTGGGTATTTTGGGAACTTTAGCAACATTGGTGTTATCACTGTGGATACTTTTCCCCTGGTTGCAAGACGTTATTCAAGAGTGGTTTTCACCCCAAGATAGAAATGTATTTGTGGGCTTAATAGGAGTAATAGTAGCAATAATTGGTTTATTCAGATTTACTAACTTGGGTAATGGTTTACTGCGTTGGGGAAGAAGAATTAACTGGGATGCTTCCGGTACTTTAGCAGAATGGTTTGGCGCATTAGGACAAATTGCCATTGCCATTATCGCCGTTTATGTAGCTTGGCGACAATATGTAATTTCCAAAGACTTAACCATTCAACAAAATCTACTCACTGTACAGCAAAATATTATTACCCAACAACAAACCATAGATTCCTACTTTCAAGGAGTTTCTGACTTAGTATTAGATGAAGAAGGATTATTAGAAGATTGGCCGCAAGAAAGAGCGATCGCAGAAGGACGCACCGCCGCTATATTTAGTAGTGTAGATGGCAGTGGTAAAGCCAAAATTTTGCGGTTTCTCTCCCGTTCTAAATTACTCTCTCCTCTCCAACGCGATCGCCGTCTCGGAAGAGCTATTCTAGATGGTAGTGGTGGTTATGCCGAAGATCGTTTAGAAGGAGTCCGCGTCATTGATTTAGGTGTGATGTTAGCAGGTGCAGATTTGGCTGATAACGATTTACGTTGGACAGATTTAAGTGAAGCCAATCTCATTCGGGCTAATCTTAATAGTTGCGACTTAGTAAAAGCTAACCTCTCTCGAACAATATTATATGATGCCAATCTTACTAATACTGACTTAAACGGAATTCGCCTATTTTATGGTTTACTAGAACAGGCATCTCCTCGCAGCCGTACCGAACCACCCAACTATGAAACCGGAGAACACACCGGCGCAGTCGTCGAAAATGCCAACTTCACCAACGCCCAAAGAATGTCTGAATCTAGCCGTTACTATTGCTGTGCTTGGTGTGGAGAAAAAACCAGACAGACAATTCCCGGTGGTTGTCAAGGAATTCCTAATAAATTAGGAAGATAAGAGCGGTATGCATTTAAATGAGATCCAGTGATTAAATTTCAAACCCTGTAGAGGCGGAGTTTCTCCCACCCTCCATTGTATTAGACATCTGGTGAAAAAGAATGTAGGGACAATTCATGAATTGTCCCTACAAGGGTTTCAGGCTACGCATATTTAATTTCTACCAGATGTCTATTGCATCCGAACGATAACCGCTATAAAAGGTAATAATACCAATAAAAATTGTTCTTCCCAATTACCAATTACCTAATTTCCAAAAATACTGGAACTAAATCTTCAAACTACAAGTCCATGACAATACCCATTGAGTGGGAAACAAAAGACTCTTTAAAACAAAAATTGACTATGCCTTAACTAACAAGTTAAAGGATAATTTTCATGAAAAATTCCAAATTTCTGCAAATATCTAGTGCGATTTTATTGAGTTGGGGAATCTTCCAAAATATAGCTCTTTCTCAGCCAATTGAACGCCAACAAAGAATTCTCATTCCTCAAACTGTAGAGAGAAATTTATCTCAAATAAAAATCAATCCCCTTTATCTGGAAAGAGAACAAAAAGCCCCCTTAATCATTAAAAATCAACTTCTGGAATTACGCCGCGATATCAATTTAAAAAATCTAACTTTTCAGGTAGGTTATACCTCAGCCTTAGATTATAAACTAGAGCAACTAGCAGCTACTAAAGCCCCAAATGATTTACCAACACAAGCTAATATCCAAAATGCTCTAGCTGCACAAATCCTCAATGTTGATTTAGCCGAACGAGACAAATTTGAAAGAGTCAATCCAGGAGTAATTCCTGAATTACAATTAATTAAGCGTAGTGGATGTTTTGCTTCAGCTAAATCCTTTGACTGGCGAAATTTAAATAAAGTTACCCCAGTTCGTAATCAAGGTGGTTGTGGTAGTTGTTGGGCATTTGCTACTTTAGGAGCTTATGAAGGTAGTAACCTAATTCGGAATAACACCGCTGCTGATGCTTCAGAACAGGCAATTATTAACTGGGGTGGCGCTGGTAGCTGTGGTGGTGGTTGGTGGTCTAAAGCATTTGATTTCCTGATTCAGAAAGGGACTGCAACTGAAGCCACAGTACCTTACACAGCCACCAATAATCCTTACAATCCCAGTGTAGATACTCCCTACCGTTCTATAGCTTGGGGATATGTCAAACCTGATGGTGGCATTCCCACAGTTGCAGAAATGAAACTGGCCATGTGTAAATATGGACCCTTAACAGTTGCTGTTCGAGTGACTCCGGCTTTCCAAGGTTATGTTAGTGGCGTATTTAACGAGCAAGCAAATGGTTCGATTAATCATGGTGTTACCCTGATTGGTTGGGATGATCAAAAACAAGCTTGGTTAATCAAGAATTCTTGGGGTACAAACTGGGGTGATAATGGTTATATGTGGATTGGCTATAATAGTAATAGCATCGGTTATGGAGCAGCCTGGACTCAAGCAAGAAGCAACTTCTATAAACTATCTCCTGACTTGCTGAAAAAATTCACCACTTTACAAATCAATCCAGATTTAATTAAAGTTAACCCTGGAAAATTACCAAGGTAGTTTTTTCTGACTTAAGAGACTTCCAATTTAAAAAATATCCCAAAATTTCTTGTAGTGCGGGCATACTATGGCTAACGCCACGCTACGCTATCGACAAGCTCAGTACAAGTCTGGTCCCCTAATAATACAAGGACGGGCAGGATGCCCATCCCACAAAATTGGGTAATTTATTTTTTGGTGTTCCCTAAGGGACTTCCAAAACATCCTCTGATTACTAGAAAATTTTAGGTTGGGTAGAGTGCAAATTTTAGCCAAACTTAATTTTCTAGGTTTCATTCAACAAGAGAGATTGACACTCTCAGGTCTAAAGACACTGAGATTCTTTAATCAATGAGCCAACTT
>JBAXRM010000315.1:0-3332 GCA_037131225.1 Nostocales cyanobacterium ELA583
GAAATTATCGTTTTAGGTAAATCTGGACTACCTGATAAAACGACAAAATTTTCAACTCACATAAGGCGTATAGGATCATCAATTATCAATGCCAATTTAATAGTAATTTTTTAAAACGGTAGTCTCTGTGTGCGCGATCGCTTATAATGTATTTTTAATAAAGTTTGCATAAAGTTATTGCCTGTAACTAAAACACAACCACTTGTGAATAATTACGGTAGAGCATCTTACTAAAAATCATTTAAGTATGGGAAAAGTTATAGGGATTGATTTAGGCACTACAAATAGTTGTGTAGCTGTTTTGGAAGCTGGACAACCAAAAGTAATTGCTAACTCTGAAGGTGGACGTACCACTCCTAGTATTGTCGCCTTTGGTAAAACTAATGACCGTCTGGTCGGACAACTGGCAAAGCGACAAACTGTAACTAATGCCGAAAACACAGTCTACAGTATTAAAAGATTTATTGGCCGTCGGTGGGAAGATACAGCATTAGAGCGTGATCGTGTCCCCTATAATTGTATCAAAGGTAGAGATGATACCGTTGATGTGCAAATTCGTGAGCAGAATTACACACCTCAAGAAATATCCGCTATGGTTTTGCAAAAGCTCAAGCAAGATGCGGAAAATTTCTTAGGTGATAAGGTAACAAAAGCTGTTATTACCGTACCAGCATATTTTACCGATGCTCAAAGACAAGCCACAAAAGATGCGGGTACTATTGCTGGCTTAGAAGTATTAAGAATTATCAACGAACCTACCGCCGCCGCCCTAGCTTTTGGTTTAGATAAACAAGAAGTGGAGCAGTTAATCTTAGTATTTGACTTGGGAGGAGGCACATTTGATGTATCTATTCTTCAACTTGGAGATGGGGTTTTTGAAGTTAAAGCCACCTGTGGCAATAATCATCTAGGCGGAGATGACTTTGATAATACCATTGTTTCCTGGATGGTAGAGCAATTTCAGGCGGCAGAGAAAATAGATATTACCCGAGACAAAATAGCACTACAACGTTTGCGGGAAGCAGCAGAGAAAGCCAAAGTTGAACTATCCAGCATGATTAGTACCTCCATTAATCTGCCATTTATCACTGCTGATGCCACCGGACCAAAGCATTTGGAAATGGAACTCAGCCGTTCTAAATTTGAAGAACTAACAGGGAGTTTAATCGAGGGGACTATCGCACCCATGATGCAAGCTCTCAAAGATGCAGAAATCAAACCGCAAAATGTAGATCGAATTATTTTAGTAGGTGGTTCTACCCGCATTCCTGCTGTTCAAAACGCGTTAATTAAATTTTTTAATGGCAAAACCCCAGACCATTCCGTCAATCCAGACGAAGCTGTAGCAATAGGTGCGGCTATCCAAGCCGGAGTATTGGGCGGAGAAATAGATACCCTATTGTTATTAGATGTCACACCTTTATCTTTAGGGATTGAAACACTAGGAGAAGTATTCACCAAAATTATTGACCGGAATACGACCATTCCTACTAGTAAAGCTCAAATATACTCTACAGCCGTTGATGGTCAAACCTCAGTGGAAGTTCATGTCCTCCAAGGAGAACGTGCCATGGCCAAAGATAATAAGAGTCTAGGCAAATTTCTCCTGGGTGGTATTCCTCCTGCTCCTCGCGGTGTTCCCCAAATTGAAGTAGCTTTTGAAATTGATGTGAATGGCATTCTCAAAGTTGTGGCTCAAGATAAAGGTACAGGTAGGGAACAAAGTATCAATATTACCAGTACAGGTGGTTTGAGCAACAACGAAATTGAGCAAATGCGGAAACAAGCTGAGTTATTTTCTGAGGAAGATCAAAAACGTAAAGAACTGGTGGAACTCAAAAACCAAGCTAATAATCTTTTGTTTACCTATGCTGTGACATTACGCGATCATCCCAATTTACTCAGTGAGCAGTTGACAGTCTTGACTAGTCAAAAAGTTGAAGAACTACAAGTGGCAATGAGCAATCCCAAGATGTCGCCAGCGAAGTTCAAAACACTTTTAGAGGATTTCCAACAAACTATCTTTGCAATTGGTACAGATGTTTATAAGAATGCCAATTATGAGGATGTAAAAACCCAAGATACAACGAAAATAAATGTTACGGAAGAATATCATCCTTCTTTAATTGACACACAAGTAGCACAATTTAACGTTGATTTGGATGAAGAAAATAACTCACAAGCTGATTATGAGACGATAGACTAAAAACTGACCATAGCTGCTTGCCATCAGATTTGGGAAATAATTTTCTTTTGCTTCTATACTCAAAACGGTTAGGAACTTTACTTTTTCTTGACTAAAAAATTCAGTTCAAAGCCTCTCCCCGTTAACGGGGAGAGGTTTACCAGAGGGGTCAAGTTTTAAAGCGTTTGCAGTATATATATAAACCTGTCCAAATATTTTTTCAGCAGAGTCGTATCATAGATATAGCTAAAAGTATATAGGTTGGGTTAGGCGACAGCGCAACCCAAGGCATTTGTTGGGTTATGGCTTCGCCACGCTCCGCGAACGTACCATTGCTCCGCAACGCTAACGCTAACAACCCAACCTACGAATCTAGGCTTTTTTCAATTTGGCAAAGGTATTGAATACCTCACCCATTTTCTGTAATCACGGTTTTTAAGGGTTTGTCCCAAGTATCAATAGGTAATTTAGATAAGTAAGCAAAATCAAAAACTACTCCGATTGTTGGTTTTTTAGACCAAAGGGGAGAATTTAACAAGCGGTCATAATATCCCCCACCATAACCTAAGCGGTATCCTTCGACATCACAACCCACACAGGGAACGAGAATTAAATCTACTGACTCGATTTCAATTATTGGCGCTTCGGGGTGTGGTTCTGTAATACCGTAAGCACCGATATTCATAACGTCTTCAGGTTGCCAAGAATGCCAAATTAGAGATTTATCAACACAACGGGGAAAACCCCAGTGTTTGTGAGGGTAGGTATACAGGGGGCTAATATCAGGTTCTTGACGAAAGCTGAAGAAAGAGAGAATGGTATTTGCTTGATTGAATAAAACTGAGTTTTGGATATTATAGGTCAAGCGATCGCTCTTTTTTCTCCATTCTAATAATGTCATTGATTGGCGTTTTTGGAGGAGAGTCCGTCGCAGTTGTTTTTTATTTAGGTGTGGATTTATTTTGTCCAAAGCTGAATATGATTTTAAGTTTTATCAAAATCTATTTCTTGTGGTTCTGTTACAAAAGAAGGGAATAGGGAACAGGGAACAGGGAACAGATAAGAAACTTTAGTTCTGAGTTTAAAGCTCAGTCAGTGACCGCACTTCGACACCGCTCAGTGACCGTGTCATTATTTCAATCTCATG
>JBAXRM010000316.1:0-3316 GCA_037131225.1 Nostocales cyanobacterium ELA583
ATATTATATAGCGATCGCCATACTACACCCAAAGTCTTTACCCTGGTAAATTTATTTTGAGATAATTGCTTTGTGGGGTGATGTCTGAATCAGGATGTCCAGGATGAAAGGATGTACAGGATAATGATTTAAAATGGTGCTTTACTATATTATATAGCGATCGCCATACTACACCCAAAGTCTTTACCAATGGTGCGTTACTAGTCGCTAACACACCCTAATATTTGGCTGTCACCTTTTTACTGGCTTTTTGTAATAAAAGCTACACTAACCTCCCAGGGGACTATTTTATTCCATTAAGGTTTTCAGATTTTACCAGTGGGGAAGAAACCGAATAGTTTGACTACTCCACTGATTAAGGCGATAATCACTGCTACTAGAACTCCACGATTAATAAATTCTTGGTTATCTAGTCTTTTATCAATATCAATAACTTTTTCTTCTAGGGTTTTAATTTCCCCTGATAGTTTTCCATCTAGGGTTTTAATTTCCCCTGATAATTCTGCCTGGCCGATTTCCAGTTTATTTAGTCTACCATCAATAATTTCTAGTTTTTGATTGACTTCAGCAAATTGCTTCTCCATTTTTTGATTGACTTCAGCAAATTGCTTCTCCATTTTTTGATTGACTTCAGCAAATTGCCGATCCATTTTTTGATTGACTTCGGTAAATTGCTTCTCTATCTTTTGATCCAGACGAGATAAGATTTCTTCCAGAGTATAAGTGAGAATTGGTGGGTTGGTTGTCATATATTTTAGTGGTATTTGCTTGATGGACAATTATTAATATTAGACATCTCCAGAAATTAAATATGCGTGACCTGAAACCCTTGTAGAGACGTTCAATGTAACGTCTCTACCATCTTTTTTGGAGATGTCTATTGTATATAAAGAAAAGATTACAGGATTAACATATCATAAATCAGCCCTGAGTTTTGGCTGGTTTTAAGCACAAATTGTGCCAAACTCGTTGATAAGCAAGCTCTAATTGGAAAACCCATTCCTTGATTTGAAACAGAGGTAATTGCTCTCGATTTTGCAAAACTGTAAGGATATCTGCTAAAGCTTGGGGATTAGTAGCTAAATATACGGCTTTTTGTTCATAGCTAGACCAACTATCGCAAATCAAATTTTCTAAACCGGCAGCGGCACAAATACTCGCACCCATGCGGGAGGCAAAGGTTTCTCCGGGACAAGTCAGCAATCAAAAATCAAATGGGAGTCCTATAGGAGACTTCCAAGAAATAAATTATCCCAAGAAACGAACCACAGAGGCACAGAGTACACAGAGAGAGAATTTTTGCATCAGTTTTGGGACATTTTTTTATTTGGAAGTCTCTAGAATCAATTAAGGTTTTCAAATTTTGCCTGTAGGGAAGAAACCGAACAGTTTGACTACTCCACTGATTAAGGCTATAATCACTGCCACTAGAACTCCACGATTAATAAATTCTTGGTTATCTAGTCTTTTATCAATACCAATAACTTTTTCTTCTAGGGTTTTAATTTCCCCTGATAATTCTGCCTGTCCAATTTCCAGTTTATTTAGTCTACCATCAATAATTTCTAGTTTTTTGTTGACTTCAGTAAATTGCTTCTCCATTTTTTGATTGACTTCAGCAAATTGCCGATCCATTTTTTGATTGACTTCGGTAAATTGCTTCTCTATTTTTTGATCCAAACGAGACAATATTTCTTCCAGAGTATAGGTGAGAATTGGTGGGTTGATTGTCATATATTTTAGTGATAGTTGTTTTATAGACAATAACAGCAGCGTCCGTCATTTTACTATTCTACCCCACTCTCACTGTGAAGGAGAAGAGACTTTTTTACCAACAAGATACCCGACTTCTTAGAGAAGTCGGGTATCTGAACTCTTGCAATTTTACCGCTACGTAGTTTAAACAGTCACAAAACTACTAGTAGATAAAGTACCCTTAGCTCCTATGATTAAGGTTTTGTTACATGGTTATAAATTTTCCCGCCTACATACTTAGGACAAACTGATTAGGATTAGCTACACTCAAAGCGCTGGCTTGAATACCAGTTAAAGTGGCTAAAGTTTGACCACCAAAGATAACCGCAGTATCAGTACCAACTTGAGTCAAGGTAAGATTGGCGGTAGTGATGCCTAATTTGGCAGCACCAGAAATACCAATCACATCAGTACCAATTTGGAAATCTAGAATGGTGTTAGCGGCTTTTGGTAGTTCAGCATTGACAATCCAGAATTGGTCAGCGTCAGCACCACCAGATAAAAGGTTGCCACCACCTAAACCGACAAAGAATTTATCATTACCATCACCACCCAAGGCACGACCATTAGAACCATTACCCAGGAAGAAGATATCATTACCAGCACCACCAGAGGCACGGAAATTGCTGGCTTCATCGCCAAAAAATGTGTCATTGCCATCACTACCAAAAGCGCGATCGCCATTGGCTAAAAATACGGTATCATTGCCGCTACCACTGTCAATAATGTTATTACCGGCAAGAGCGCCCGCAGCCGCACTATCAACCTCGTCATTACCAGCACCACTAAACACGACATCCTTAATACCACCAAAGCCAGGAGTTTGTTTGGCTACAATTATATCGGGATTAGGTGTACCAGCAAAGTATTGTGCGTTAGTAACGGTAATGGCTACGGCTTGTGTGGTATTTAATGCACCATCACTGGCAATAACGTTAATATCATAAACGTTATTTGCATCGCTATCACTAGCTGATTCAAAATTAGGAGCGGTTTTGAAGGTGACAACGCCGTTATTGATGTTAAAGAAACTAGCATCAGTACCAGATAAACTATAGGTGAGGGTTGTACCTGCATCTACATCCGTAGCGGTGACGATGTAAACTGTTCCTGTGCCGTTTTCCGCAAAATTTGCGGTGGCTGCGCTGGTAATAACTGGAGCTTCGTTAACGTTAGTAACGGTAATAGCTACGGCTTGTGTGGCGGTTAATGTACCATCACTGGCAATGACGTTAATATCATAAACGTTATCACCGGGCGCTTCAAAGTTAGGAGCGGTTTTGAAGGTGACAGCACCATTATTGATGTTAAATAACCCAGCATCAGTACCAGATAAACTGTAGGTGAGGGTTGTAGCTGCATCTACGTCGGTGGCGGTGACGGTGTAAACTGTTCCTGTGGCGTTTTCCGCAAAGGTGGCGGTGGCTGCGCTGGTAATAACTGGAGCTTCGTTAACGTTAGTAACGGTAATAGCTACGGCTTGTGTGGCGGTTAATGTACCATCACTGGCAATGACGTTAATATCATAAACGTTATCACCGGGCGCTTCAAAGTTAGGAGC
>JBAXRM010000317.1:0-3303 GCA_037131225.1 Nostocales cyanobacterium ELA583
TGAAATGAATTTTTTCGTCAGAAAAAAGTAAAGTTCCTAACCGTTTTTAGTATAGCAATAGTATTTGAATTTTGAAAACTCTAAGTATTTGTAGGGGTGCATTAGGCATAACTATAACGCACTTTTAGCTCGATCAACGGTGCTTTACAAAACCTTTACCAATCTATAATTGAAGAAGTTGAAATATAATTGCTATGTATGCCTATTTTAGAGTAAAAATATTACCATAACCACTCTTACTAAAAAACTTTCGGTTATGAAAAAAGCTGTCTACTGGATAATGGGTGAAAGGGCAGGACGAACCATAGTTGGGACTTGGAACTGGTTATGGGGAATGCCTGTAGAGTCAGGTGGTAAGGTGGCTGTAGCCGTTGCTGAAGAATCTCTCCAGTCAATGCAAGAAGCCGTTCAGAAACTAGCTGTAGCGGTTGCGGCTCAAGAAGGGGCTTATAAAACTGCAAAGGCTAAATATGAGGCAAAAATTAAGGAATTTAATACCTTAGAACAACAGGCAATGGTTGCCCAAAATGGTGGTAATGAAGAAGCAGCGAGAATGGCCATGAGTAAGGCGATTCAAACTGAGCAAATCTTGCCTAAACTGGAGGAAATGGTTAAACAGGCGGAAACTGCGGTAAAGGCTTCTAAAGATAAACTTAACCGTGAGCGCATGAAGCTAGAAAGCTACAAAGCGGATATGCAGAATATGAAAGATATGTCAGAGGTGAATGAAGCTCTGGCTATGATTGCTAAAGTCAATAATGAATTTGACATTGGTTCGGCTAAAAGTGACTTTGAAAAAGCTAAAGGTGCAGTTGAACGTCGGAATCTCAAGACAGAGGCTTTAGCCGAATTGTCGGAAAATCCTGCGGAAAGACTCCAAGCCGAAATGGAAAATATGACTTTGGACGACGAAGTTGCCCGTCGTTTGCACAGATTACAAGATTCTCAACCCAAACAACTACCAGAATAAGTAAAAATATATGAGTCAGAGAAGCGGACCGCCTCCTATTGTTTTTATTCTGTTGTTTTTGGGGCTTTTGGGTGGTGGTTACTGGTGGTTTTTCATGCGTAATCCTGCCCCGACAACTACAACTATACAGCCAGATAATAGTCCTACTGGTGGTAATACAACAACTACTACTACTGGGGCTTTCTCATTACCAACAACAGTAGCCAGCGGTACTATCGTCAAGATAGATGGTTCTACTAGTATGGTGACAATTAATCAAAGTCTCAAAAATGGTTTTGAGAAAAAGTTTCCTGGTACAAAAGTGGCAGCAATTGGGAATGGAACTGACAAGGGAATTCAGGATCTATTGGCAGGTAAAGTGGATATTGCAGCGGCTTCTAGACCATTGACGGCACAGGAACAAAGTCAGGGATTGAAGGCAGTTACTGTAACACAAGATGCGATCGCTCTGATAGTCGGTAAGACAAATCCTTTCAGTCAAGGATTAACCAGCAGCCAAGTTGCAGATATATTTCAGGGAAAAATTAATAATTGGTCAGCAGTAGGTGGTGCAGCCGTAACTATCCGTGTTATTAATCGCCCAAAAGTTAGTGGCACACATCAAGCCTTTCAAGAATTGGTGCTGAAGAAAGGCAATTTTGGGACTACACCCAACATTACTACATTACAACGAGATGCCACAACTCCCCTAATTCAAGCTTTAGGAACTGATGGTATCGGTTATGCTACCTTTGCTCAAGTTGTTAATCAGCAAACAGTGCGCGTTCTAGCTATTGATGGTTTAACACCAGATGGTAGTAGTTATCCTTACCAGCGATCGCTGTATTACGTCTATAAAGACCCTGCTAATGTGGGAGTTCAAGCATTTTTAGGTTATGCAACTTCACCCCAAGGACAACAGGCTTTGGCATTAGGAAACTAATGTAGAAGAAATAGGAAGTTAGAATGGGGGAGTTAAAGGTTAAAATGAATTTTGACTCCTGAATTCTGACTTCTATTTTATGTTTGAATTTTGAATTTTGAATTATTTATATTATTTTCTATGACTAGAACTCGTGAACCTTTAATTAGTTTGGCACTGTATCACGCCTTTAAGTGGTCGGTGATTAGCCCTTTGCTGCACACATACTTTCGCGGCAGGATTTATGGTGCGGAAAATGTCCCCCAATCTGGGCCTGTGATCATAGTTAGTAATCATGCTAGTTATTTTGACCCCCCCATAGTTTCTACTTCTGTCCGTCGTCCAGTTGCTTACATGGCCAAGGAAGAATTATTTAAAGTTCCGGTTTTATCCCAAGCAATTAAATTATATGGTGCGTACCCCGTGAGTCGCGGTAGTGCTGACCGCAATGCTATCCGTTCGGCTTTAGAGTATTTAGATAATGGTTGGGCTGTGGGTGTGTTTTTAGAAGGTACACGCACGCTAGATGGTCGCATTCATGACCCCAAAAGAGGTGCAGCCCTGTTAGCAGCTAAGGCCAATGCTCCTTTTTTACCAGTGTGTTTATGGGGAAGTGAAAAGATTTTACAACCTGGTTCTTCTGTTCCCCGTTCTGTGCCTTTGACTCTGAGAATTGGTAAATTAATTGATGCTCCCAGTTCTAGCAAGAAGGAGGAATTGGAAAGAGTTACTAAAATGTGTGCGGACGCAATTAATGAAATGCACGATTTGGGAAGGTGAAAATTTCTTAGAGGGCGGGTAAGACTTGTACTGAGCTTGTCGATAGCGTAGCGTGGCGTTAGCCATAGTATGCCCACCCCACAAGAGTTTGCATCATTAAGAATGAATAAGCATATTATCGAAGCCAGCCTAATGAATATACAGATGAAATACTCTTCCTTAAAAGTTATAGATTTATTTTCTGGTTGTGGTGGTTTATCATTAGGATTTCAGAAGAGTGGATTGGAAATTGTCACTGCTTTTGAAAACTGGAAACCTGCAATAAATGTTTATCAGCAAAACTTTCATCATCCAATTTTTGATTATGATTTGAGTCAAGTAAATAATAATTAATTATTCAATATTTAAAAATTTCTTACCCGATGTGATTATTGGTGGTCCACCATGTCAAGATTTTTCTAGTGCTGGTAAGCGTAATGAAGATTTAGGTAGAGGAGATTTAAGCATTACATTTGCTGAAATAGTCGCTAATGTTTCTAGTCAATGGTTTGTTTTAGAAAATGTAGAATTATTTAGAAAATCCCAGAAATATCAAGAATTTCGGCAAATTATCAAATCTGCTGGTTATGGAATCACAGAAAAAGTATTAGATGCTAGCTTACAGCGGTTTCCGCTCCTATGAGGTACATCTTAGCCCCCTCATCGCTTGCGG
>JBAXRM010000318.1:0-3158 GCA_037131225.1 Nostocales cyanobacterium ELA583
GAATAATTTAAGTTGGAAAATATGAGATTTCACTACATATTTACCACTACCAAAATCTGTACTCATGCAAATTAATGAGATAATGCTTATATCAAGGGAGGGCTTAACCTAGCACCTTTAACCTCCCATTCTCCTCTACGTACCATTTCATCAAGGCAGGAGCGACATACATTCACCTGTTTACGTCCTGGGGAATACCAAACAGCAGTAATGGCTGCTGGTGAATCTTTTGCAACACACTTTTCTGTTTGAATTTCACAAATATCTTTTAGTATGACACCGCTGGGTTCTACTCTTTTGACACTCTCAGGTCTAAAGACACTGAGATTCTTTAATCAATGAGCCGACTTGTTTAAGCAGGATTACTCCAACAAAAATAGAGGTCGATTCTCCTAAAGCGTTAATTCCGGTATGCCCTACCGTACTCGATATTGACATTTTATCTTTTACCAAATCTAGCTTTCCTAAACTGCAATACCGTTAGGTATGACTACGCACTTAACGAATCTAGTTAAGTTTTTACGCTGTTTAGTTATACTTAAATTATGGAGTTGCCTCTATTATATCACATCTACTGCGACCAGTTAATTTCTTACGTGACTAAAGTCACTCGAGTCGCTTATATCTGGTTCCTAAACGGACTGAGCTTTACGCTTACCGGATATTCTTATAATCATAGCCAGACTTATTTGATCAAATATCCGTCCCTAAACTCTGAGCATAAATCACTTCAATATTGCTACCAAACTCCAATTTATCTAAGGATTCTGTGAAAAACACAAAACCCTTATACGCCGTCACATACTTATATATTTTCGTAAAATAACCTTCACTGGTGACAATGACAAGCGGCTCTTCACCTTTGGCGAGAATATCCAAAAAAGCATCTAACTTTACACATACACCAGTACCCCGATGAGTGAAAATACTCCCACCAATAGCAGCAGGTTGAGCAGCCGCGTCACCACTGTAATAGCTCATGAATGCGCTAACTTTTAATTATGTTATTGACCTGCTAATTTTAAACTTTCGTCTTCACTACGTGCTGTGAAGTTTGTAACGTTTGGGGTAAACTCCAATCAGGACGCAATTTAGCCGCTTGACGTAAATAAACGTGGTGAATTGGCGTAGAAGTTGGTAAATTGGCGTGAATTAGAAAGCGAATGCAGCGCGGTAAACTGCCTACAACGTGCATTTGTTGGACATCTAACATAGCTACACTATCCCACAAAGGACGACTGCGAGCGATCGCGGCTGGGAAGATAGCATCTAAATCCTTGGTCACGGAAAAAGTTACACTAATCATATCGTCCGGTTGGAGTTGATTTCTTTGCTCCAATTCATCTAATAATTCTGTTACTGAATCTCGAATTGCTTCCACAGTGTTTTCTGCAACGGTTGTTGCACCACGAATTGCTCGCATTTGCCATTTCACTACCAAAATTCTCCTTTTGTATTTGTCAGTTGTTAGTTGTTAGTTGTCAGTTGTCAGTTGTTTGTTTTGCCACTGACCACTGACCACTGACTATGGCCGATATAGCCACATAGGTAAACCACTTGTAGACAGTTCAAATTCTAGCCACTCAATCCCCGCACCAATACCTGATTTGGCTAAATGATTTCCTGGTAAAACACGACTCAAAAATGGTTTCCGTTCTTCTAGCGTATAGCAAAGAGTTTTCTCAGGATCAAGTCCTACTAATTCCGCACTCCAACGTCGTGCATCTTCTTCTGTTCCTAAGCGGTCTACAACACCCAATTCTAAGGCTTGCTGTCCGGTAAAAATCCTCCCGTCTGCAAAGCTTTTTACCTTTTCTACTGTGAGTGAACGAGCTTCTGCTACTGTCTCCACAAATTGCTGATAGCTACAATCAATTAATTCTTGCAGAATAGTTTGTTCTGGTTCTGTTAGTTCCCGATCAAAAGCTAATATATCTTTGTAGGGTCCTGACTTAATGACTTTAAAAGAAACACCAATTTTTTCCAGCAGCACTTCTAGGTTATTTCCCCGCAAAATCACGCCAATACTTCCTGTAATTGTACCTGGGTTCGCCATGATATGTTCTGCCCCCATACCAATATAAACCCCTCCCGAGGCAGAAATATTGCCAAAACTGGCGACAATCTTAGTTTTTTTAGCTAATCTCTTTAGGGCGCTGTAGATTTCTTGGGAATCTCCTACTGTACCCCCAGGACTATCAATGCGTAGGAGTAAAGCGGGAAATTTATTTTCTTCTACGGTTTTGAGGGCTTCTAGGACGTGCTTACGGGTTGCACCAGCGATCGCACCGCTGACTTCAATCCGCGCAATTTGTTTCCGAAAGTTGGGCTTAAATGGCCAAATCATGGGCAATTAAATAACTTTTTAATCTTTGTTAACATCTTTAAATATAGAACGCAAGAGCGTTAAGCTAACGGGCTTTATCTGTAATCCCATTGGGAATTAAGGATTGGGAAGGGGACAGGCTCACAAGGGTAAGCTCCCGGCTATAAATAAAAGTTAGCAGCTAGACCACTATTGAAAAGCTTTAGAAAGTTTTTAGATTTGGTGTGTAGTTTTATTTGGTATCTTAGAGAAACAAAAGTCAAATATTAAAAAATATCTGCTTTTGCTAAATATAGACATTTGAAAATATTGTGTCGTACCATTGCACTACACAAGCATTTGAGAAAATAAAGACATTAAAAAATAGAAGTCTCCAGTCCAGAGCCAACAGCTTTTAGCAAAATTAGCTAAAGTTAACAACTAGCAAGATTACTTATTTTCTGGTTGTGGCACTCATCAACACGATTTTGATGCGTTGTTAACTTTTAAGAGTCACTGTGGAGAATTTGATAGCGATAATAAACATAAATATCAAACAACGCCCCAACAAAGCCACAAGTCAAACCAATTATAAATAGACCGTTGAGGGAACTACCACTGCCGAAAGTAGCGAGAAAATGGAGAATTTGGATAGAGACATCCGAAATCATCCCTTGTAGCCCAGGAATATGACCAAAAAGGGATAAAGCCAGCAAAATACCACCAACAAGGAAGACAGGGACAAGAAAACTAAAAATGGTGGTCAGGATGAGAGATCGGAAAAAGTTACTAAAAATAGTCATAAGACCTCGCGGTAAGTGGGAAACTCAGCGGCTTCAGCCCTGAGAGGGAA
>JBAXRM010000319.1:0-3138 GCA_037131225.1 Nostocales cyanobacterium ELA583
AAGAAGCCATATCTTCCTACGACAAAGCTGTGGAATTTAAACCTGATTATCACGAAGCTTGGTACAACCGGGGCAATTCTCTACGCAATGTAGGCAGGTATGAAGAAGCCATATCTTCCTACGATAAAGCTGTGGAATTTAAACCTGATGATCACGATGTTTGGTACAATAAAGCTTGTACTTATTCCCTGCAAGGTAATATTGAACAAGCACTTAAAAACCTGCAAACAGCAATTAATTTGCATTCTGATGAGTACCGTGAAATGGCAAAAACTGATTCAGATTTTGATGCTATTCGGGAAGATGAACGTTTTCAAGAATTGATCAAATAAATTAGGTATAATAGGCATATACTGAATGTTATTAATTATGAAGTGATAATTATAGTATATTCCAAATCTTAGCATATTAGGGTAACTTGACCATGAAAGCTAAAAGAAGTTTATAGAAAAAAATTTTCTGATTCGTAACTGTTCTAATAAGTGCAAATAATCCGTTCTTCACTCCCAATTCATCACTATGACACACGACCACGACTACCACAATCACGCCCCGGCCACATTTAGCCGGGCTTTTGCCATTGGTACTGCACTGAATATAGGATTTGTCATCCAAATATCTAGAGAACTAATTTGCCATCACTTCCCGCACTAAAGTTGCCAATTTATCGGCACTATCAGGAACAGAAATCGCTTTAGCCTTCTCTCCCATCTTCGCCAATTCTGCTGGAGATTGCAACAAATTTAAAACCTGAGTTGTAAATATTTCCTGCGTCAACTCCGACTGCTTAAAGGACAAAGCCGCACCAGCTTTAGTAAATACCTCTGCATTATAAGATTGATGATCTTCTGCCGCAAAGGGATAGGGAATCAAAATTGCGGGAGTACCACAAACTGCCAATTCTGTCAAGCTCCCAGCCCCAGAACGACTAATAGCTAAATTAGCCCTTCGCAACAAAGCCGCCATATTGTTATAAAAAGGTAAGGCAATATACTGAGGATGTTCAAGACTGTTAATATCAGGATCATTATCACCCGTTAAATGCACTATATAAGCCCCAGATTGAAACAAAGCAGCCGCAGACTGCCGCACCAATTTATTCACGGCTACAGCCCCCTGACTACCTCCAAAAACCACAATTAGGGGAACACCATCAGGAATTGGTAAGTCTAAGGTATTGTTGCCATCCTCATCCAAAAATTGAGAACGGACAGGAGTACCCACACAGACAGTTTTAGTCCGAGTTAAGTATTGAGCAGTCACATCAAATCCTATCGCCACTGCACTACACCAAGGACCAAAAAAGCGGGTAACTTTCCCTGGTAGAGCATTAGATTCATGAAAAACCACAGGTAAACCCAAAGAACGCGCTGCAATCACCGCAGGACCAGCAATGTAACCCCCTGTAGTGAAAACTCCTTGGAACTTACCCTGTTTGAGAATTCGTCTGACTTTGAGAATTGAACCCATGAGTTTCCACAAGATGCGGACAGAATTAAGACTCAAACCTTGCTGAAAACCTTCGACAGCAAGCGTATTTAAAGGATATGTCTGTGGGACTAACTGAGTTTCTAACCGATTTGGTACACCCAGCCATTCAATATTGTATTCTGGCAATTTTTCAGCCAAAGCGATCGCTGGAAACAAGTGTCCACCTGTCCCACTAGCTGCTATAAGTAATTTAATTGGTGCATTTACCATTCCCGACTATACCATTTATCTCCCAGCTTCATTAAGATAAAACAAATTCCTTATCTTGTATCATCAAATCAGTAAAATCTTACTTATGGCTAAAATTATCCCTTTATTAATGAAACGTAACAAAACATTAACAGTTAGTATATCCCTTATTTCCAGTTTACTGGCAATTGGCTTATCCAGCACTTGGGAATTAGCTCAAGCCGATCAACCCGGAACTGCACCTGCTACACTCACAAACCTATTAACACAAATTGATAGTGCCGCTAATCAAGGTAATATTAACGGTGTCATGCAATTTTATAGTCCTACCTTTACTCATGGTGACGGTTTAAATCGTAAAGCAATGGAACAAGCTTTAACAGGACTGTGGCAGCGATATCCTAAATTGCGTTACACTACAAAACTAGAATCGTGGAAATCTGAAGGTAATACAATTATTGCGGAAACAGTTACCAATATTAGTAATTTACCTACATCTGGTACTGGTAATAATAATTTAACTCTAAAATCTACAATTAAATCGCGTCAAACAGTCAAAGATGCCAAAATTGTTCGTCAAGATATTTTGTCAGAACGGACTCAACTCACCGCTGGAAGTAAACCACCTCAAGTAGAAATTAAATTACCACAACAGGTAAACGTTGGTGAAAAATATAGTTTTGATGCCATTGTCCAAGAACCATTAGGTGAGGATTTTCTGTTGGGAACAGCTATGGAAGAACCCATTCAAGGTAATAAACTTCTCAACCCCACAATTGCAAATTTAGAATTTCTCAATGCTGGTGGACTTTTTAAAACAGGACGCGCACCTTCTACTCCTGGTACTCAATGGGTTTCCGCAATAATTCGCAGAGGTGAAGATATGACTATCATTACTCAACGGTTACAGGTAGTTAAGAAGTAGTCATTGGTGATTGGTGATTGGTCATTGGTGATTGGTGATTGGTCATTGGTCATTGGTCATTGGTGATTGGTCATTGGTCATTGGTGATTGGCAAAGAAAAACAACTGACAACTGACAAATTCATGCAAAATCAAATTGTTTTTATTACCGGTGCAAGTAGTGGTATAGGTGCTGCTTGTGCCAAGATTTTTGCTCATGCTGGTGCAAAATTGATTTTAGCTGCACGACGGTGGGAACGGTTACAACAATTAGCTGATTCTTTGGATATCCCATCTGATAAAATCCATTTATTACAACTTGATGTGTGCGATCGCTTGGCGGTAGAATCTGCTATTGTAACCTACCCTCATCAAAATTATATTCAACATATTTTGATTCAACATATTCGATATAGTCAATAGTACGTTTATAACTAAATTCATTATTTATTTTTTTATATAGATTAGCTGCCAAATTCAAATTTTCAAGTCCGTTTTTTTTATTTCCTATTTCGCTATAGTAATTTCCCCGATAGTAGTATACTTCTGCAAGAT
>JBAXRM010000320.1:0-3135 GCA_037131225.1 Nostocales cyanobacterium ELA583
GCACTTGTACCTTTGTTGGTTAGTTCAAACCAATCTGCGGCCACGGGTGAGTTACCACTGCTCCAAGGTGCTACTTCGGTGATGAAAATGCTGCTATTGGTGGGTGTCTCATTTACCACGTCAGTGACAGCTAAGGTAAATGCTGTGGTTGCATCTGGGGTGTTGCCAACGGTTGTGTCGTCTACATTGACGTTGACGCTATAGCTGGTCTTGGTTTCAAAATCTAGGGTAGTTCCAGTTTTGATAAATAAACCATTATTCGTAATCTCAAAGGAACTGGCATCTGTCCCTGTCAAGCTGAGGGTATTTGTCCCCAGTCCATCGTCGGTGATGGTGATGTCTGCAACTTTAATGGCGGGACTGGTGCTGGTGTTTTCGGCAATTGCATTGATTTTATTGTTCAATACCACAGCGGTGGGTGCTTGGTTGATGGCTGTGGAGGGGGCATAAACCCAAAGCTGGGGATGATCAATGTCACCACCACCATTTTCGCTGACGACATAGAGATAACCATCTTTGTCCATTGTCAGACCTTCATGTTGTTGGTCGGCAATGGATAAGGGATTACCAGGGTCGGAGACGATGGTTAGTGAACTGGAGATATTGCCAGCGCGATCGCTCTTGACAATCTTGCCTGATTCTTGGCTTAATATCAGGATGTTGCTAAAATCGGCTTTCCCGTTCAAAGCTGACAGATTTGACAATGCGAAAACATCGGCGAAGTCGGCAATACCAGCCTTTGCTGGGTCGAAAAGGTCAGTTGAGTTAACTGTGGTAGGCGAACCATTACTGGCAGTTCCCGCCACAAAGTCAATGGTTGTTTGAAAAATACCTTCTGGTGTAATCTCCTTAACCGCAATGAATCCGTTAGTTTGCGGGTCCCAAGAAATGCCTTCAATCCCAATATTGCCAACTGTTGTCCCCAGTTTGACAGTTTTTACATTGCTTTTGGTTAGCGTTGTTCCTGCTGTATATGTAAATAAGCTTGCCTGTCTGTCCCGTTCTTCGATTAAGACGAACTGACCGCCGCCAACATAAGTCAGTCCTTCTGTATCATAAAAGTCTGTACCTTGGGGACTATTGCCAGGTGCTAAGGTCATTGAGTTGATCAATTGCCCGGTTTTTGATACTTGCACTATGGATGTGCTACCATCACCAATAATGAACAATGTATCGGTATCCCAGTTGTAAGTTACTGCGGAAACTTCTTGAGCCAGTAAGCTGTTGATGGGCGGTGTTGTCCGCTTAGGTTCGGGTAGGTCGTAACGTCCAACTCGGACATAGGTGGATAAATCAACATTGTTGAGAGCCATTAAATTTCCTCTTAACCTAAATCAAGTGTTTTTCACAAATAAGTTCAAAATATAGAAAAAATCTATATGATGTATCACTTAAAATAGATAGTTTTGATTTAGTAATGGTTTAGAAAAGGTTATAAAATGATTAAACTTACCTAATAGATAAGTAATTAGTACAACGGAAATCCAGCAATTCTCATTTTGAAACGAGTTTGCGCCATTTCAGCGATCCCCGGATTTGTTAAGAATTGTAAAACCCTATGAATGTAAGGGTTTAAATGTCATGAAACCTTAAAATGAGAATTGCTGACGGAAATCTGCCCATCTTAGCTGATTTTTACGTCCATATATCCCCTTTGGGCAAAAGCTCAAATTGTGACCTTGCAAAGTATAAAAAAATTTTCCAATACATCTTCTTAAAAATTTTCCTCATCTCCATTTAGTATAAGCAAGAAAATATAATCTTAAATTAGATTGCATTAGAGTATATTTTAATTAATATAAGCGAAAATTTCCCAGTATTATGGCGAGGGGAGCGATCGCCGCAGGCATCGCGCCTCATATCCCTGATAAAACTGAAGGAATAGAAATAGCACTCTGTAGAAATCACCTTTATATTGTTATTATTGAGAACAATGCTTTGTTAGGAACTAAATTTAACTTATTATGTTAGAATAACTATGTCTGCTATCCAAAGGATAAAGTATGACCACAACAATTTCCACACATCTACAATCAACACTATATGAAACAGATCATTATCTGTGGATAGAAAACACACTCAAACAGCTAGAAAACAGAGATATTAATAATTTAGATTGGCAGCATTTAGCAGAAGAGATTGAAGCATTGGGAATAGAACAAAGACGCAAAGTAGAAAGTTATTTGAAGCAGTTATTAATCCATCTTCTGCTTTGTTGTTATTGGGAAACTGAAAAAGGAACCTGTCAACGAGGTTGGCAAATTGAAATCTCTAACTTCCGTGACGAGTTGGAATTTTCTTTTCGCTCCAAAACACTTTACAACTATTTCCTGAGTTGTTTAGAACAGGTTTATACTAAAGCTAGAAGACAAGCAATTCAAAAGACAGGTTTACCTGGTGAGATTTTTCCAAAACAATGTCCTTTTAGTCTTGAAGATATTCTTAATAATGAATATTTCCCCTAATTTTTTTTTAAATTGTTTGAGTTCTTTCCTTAAAAGATTTTCGTCTACTAATATAATCATTAAGCGTAACGTTCTTGAGCAATTATTAATTTAGAAGAATTGTTAGAAAATAACCCAGATTTCTGATATTGATTACACTTTTCACAGTGGTTTTCAATCAAAAAGATGCAAACCAAATTACAGAGATTTTGCCCAATCAGGGCTTAACGCATTGCGCTAAACCCCTATGGGAGAATTAGATTCTAAGCAAGGACAAACTGTTTAGAATCTGTCAAACTCAAACTACTGGCTTGAATACCAGTCAGAGTCGCTAAAGTTTGATTATTGAAGACAATCGCGGTATCTACACCAACTTGATTTAACTTGAGTGTAGACGTGGTAATACCTAAGCTAACAGCACCTTGAATACCGATAACATCAGTACCCAGTTGGAAGTCAAGCACGGTATTAGCAGCTTTGGGTAATTCAGCGTTGACAATCCAGAATTGGTCAGCACCAGCACCACCGGAAATTAAGTTACCACCACCAAGACTAACTCTGAAGATATCGTTACCATCACCACCTAAAGCCCGGTCATTGCTACCTAAATAGAAGGTATCATTACCAGCACCACCGGATATGCGGTTGCCACCTTGACCATCTCTCGCATCAAAGGTGTCATTACCATCAC
>JBAXRM010000321.1:0-3124 GCA_037131225.1 Nostocales cyanobacterium ELA583
CACCTGATTGGGTTTACGTTCCTTCTGTCCATCCCTTACCTTCAGGAGAACTCCGTCGTAGTTACACTCCCCATAGCGAAGGAGAAAACCCAGCCATTGTCATGGAATTTATGTCCGCAACCGAAGGAACGGAATATTCCATTAATTCTCATTATCCCTATGGAAAGTGGCACTTTTACGAACAAATTTTAAAAATTCCCACTTATGTGATTTTCCATCCCCAAACCGGAATTTTAGAAGTCCATAATTTGGTTAATGGTAAATACCAGCAAGAATCTCCAGATGAAAATCAGCACTTTTGGATAGAAGCTTTAGACCTATTTTTAGGTGTATGGATCGGAAAAAAAGCCGAATTTGAGGGTTATTGGTTACGATGGTGGGATAAATCTGGAAATTTATTACTCTGGGGAGGTGAATTAGTTAATCAAGAACGTCAAAGGACAGAACAAGAACGTCAAAGGACAGAACAAGAACGTCAAAGAGCAGAACAAGAACGTCAAAGAGCAGAACAAGAACGTCAAAGAGCAGAACAGGCAGAACAAAAAGCTGCTAAACTAGCTGAAAGACTGCAAGCAATGGGGATTAACTTAGAAGATATTTAAGAGTTCTTTTTTGTATCAGTCTTGATATAGCGGTATGCACTTGAATAAGATACAGTCAGTAAATCGCAAAACCCGTAGGGGCGCAGGGCCTGCGCCCTCGATTGATTGCATCCTCACGATAACCGCTATAAGATTCTTTCAAAATCAATCGCTTTGGTGATTTTTATGATCAAAATCGAAATTTTTTAGGTGTAAATCATGACTGCTCAATTGCCGAAGAAAACATTAAATCTCTATGATCAAGATTATCAACTTTGGCTAGAAACCACCGCTAGTCAATTGCGTAAAGGTAAATTAGCTGAGGTTGATTTATCTTATTTGATAGAAGAAATAGAAAGCATGAGCAGAAGTGAAGAAAACTCATTAACAAGTAATCTACAAATATTGCTTATGCACTTACTTAAATATAAATATCAGCCAGAGCAACGATCTAATCTAATAGTTGGCTGCTAACTATATTTGAACATAGAGATAGAATTTTAGAGGCTTTTGATGTTAGCCCCAGCCTGAAACCATACTATCAAGAAAACTTGGATAGATGCTACGCCAAAGCCAGGAAAAAGGCTTCTTTGGAAACAGGACTACCTATTAGTTCTTTCCCATCTGAGTTACCTTTTACTAGAGAAGAAATCTTAGACGTTGACTATTTACCATAATAATACAACTACTCCTACAGAACAAATGACATATCCAAATACAAAGTACGAATACTTGTACAACAATAATCAACTTGGACACCATCATAGTTATTTGCTAAAACCACTTATAGAAATGATGTCAGAAATGCTACCCCCCCCCAATAACAACCAAAAACCTCGGATTTTAGATATTGGTTGTGGTAATGGTAGCTTGAGCAATTTCCTAGCACAGCAGGGTTATGAGGTTGTTGGTGTTGAAGAATCTGAATCAGGTGTAAAATTGGCTAATCAAACTTTTCCCAATTGTCGCTTTATTCAAGGTAGCATTTACGATTTACCATATTCCGAACTAGGAGACAACTTTGATATTGTGATTTCTATTGAGGTAATTGAGCATTTATTTTATCCTAAAGAATTAGTCAGAAGCGCTAAAAAATGCCTCAAACCCAATGGTGGGTTAATACTTACCACACCCTATCATGGTTATCTAAAAAACCTAATTATGGCAGCTACAGGGAAAATGGACAACCATTTTACCGCTCTTTGGGATGGTGGTCATATCAAATTCTTTTCTGTACCAACTATGACGGCTTTACTTGTTTCTGAAAACTATACAAATATCAAGTTTAAGTTTGCGGGTAGATTTCCCTATCTTTGGAAAAGTATGTTGTGTTCTAGTACCATAGTTCAATAACAAGAATTTATTTAAATATCCTAATGTTAGAAACAATTATCCCCCTCATTCTTACTTATAACGAAGAAAATAACATTAATCGTACCCTGGAAAAACTTAAATGGGCAAGTAAAATCATTGTTATTGACAGTTATAGCACAGATAAAACATTAGGAATTTTGTCTCAATATCCTCAAGTAGAAGTATTTTCCAGGAAATTTGATTCCTTCGCTAGTCAATGCAATTATGGACTGTCAAAAATCCCATCAGAATGGGTATTATCTCTAGATGCAGATTATATATTAACCGATGATTTAATTCGGGAAATTACATCTTTACCAATAGAGTCAGATATAAATAGCTATAGTGTCAGGTTCAAATACTGTGTTTTTGGTAAACCCTTACGTGGTACTTTGCTTCCACCTCGCAAAGTCCTTTATAAAAGAGAAAAAGCAATTTATCAAGATGACGGACACGCCCATAAAGTGATTGTACAAGGTAAATCTAGTCAATTATCAGCATACATTCACCACGACGATCGCAAACCTTTGAGTCGTTGGTTATGGGCGCAAGATCGTTATATGGTAATTGAAAGTAAAAAACTTCTAGAAACACCAGAGCATGAACTTAGTTTAGGCGATCGCATCCGCAAAAAGAAAATCTTTGCCCCCTTCATCATCTTCATCTATTGTCTGATCCTCAAAGGTGGTATTCTTGATGGCTGGCATGGCTGGTACTATACCTTTCAGAGAGTTTTAGCAGAAATTTTGCTGAGTATACATATAATTGAAGCAGAGAAAATAAATATTCAGCGAACCTAAAACTAAAAAACCACCAACCCCGACGGTAATATGACAACCCAAATCATCCCTAAGCCAGAGATACTACTCAATAAAATCCAAGCACTTCCTCCAGAACAGCTTCAGCAAATTGAAGAATTCATTGAGTTCCTTACTCAAAAATATGTCCACCCAAACATTAAAGACATTATTCCCCAACCACCTCAGACTCTCGGACTTCAAGAAGGTAAAGGATGGATAAGCGAAGACTTTAACAATCCCCTCCCGAATGAATTTTGGCTAGGTGAAGGATGAATCTATTGCTAGATACCCATTCTTTCATTTGGTGCGTTCCAATTAGACACTTGCTTTAAAGTTTCTGATACTTTTAACCGAGACATTCCCTGACATCTGAGATATCGTGAATATCTA
>JBAXRM010000322.1:0-3118 GCA_037131225.1 Nostocales cyanobacterium ELA583
CCCCGCAAGCGATGAGGGGGCTAAGATGTACATCATAAGAGCGGAAACCGCTGTATCCAAACTCCTGCTGAGTTTGTCAGAGAAATTAGAGAACTTGTCCAAAAAGGTTTTTAATTGAGATATGTAGCGATTGCGCGGAGCGCAGTACTAAAGGCAATCGTCTATTGAGAGAGAAAGGAAAGGGTGAGCGTTAAAAAAATAACCCCCTCATACTTGTAATAGAGGGGGTTTACAAAACTTAATATCCGCCTTCTTCCTCGTATTCCACTTGTCTTTCCTTGACTTTTTTAGGAATATTTATAGGCTTTGGTGCATCATCCCAAGCATCACTTTCTAGATCATCATCATAGTCGTCATACTTATCTGCATAATTCTTTTTAGCAGGTTTAGCTTCGTATCTTGGCGCTTCCTGATAACTATCTCTTACCGTCGCATCACTCCAATTATCTTCTTCATCTTCTTCATACTGAATTGACTCATAAGAACGAGCTTTCATGACTTGACGTTGGGGGATTCTTTCCTCTTCTATATAGTCCTCAGTCCATTCCTCTTCCTGCGCTACGGGGTCAGGAATGCGAACTTTAGGTCTGGGTGCTTGGAGGGGGACACCACTGGGTAATTGATTGCTGGGTGCAACCGTGCGGGGGGCGCTATAACCAAATTCTTCTTCTGCGTCTCTTTCCCAAGGCGCTTTACCAATACCCAGTCGTTCTAAAATGCCTACCGTTAACTGGTTAACTCTTTCTTCAGCACCTTCAAAAACAATTAAGCGACTTGGTCCAGTGCTGACAATTTCATCTATGGATAGTTCATAGGTACTTAAAAACTGGTCGGGAATTTGCGGTAATCCCAAGGAAGCAATGACGATAGAGTATATTTTACCCGTTTCGCCATTAAATTTAAAGCCTCTTACCTTGCCTAATACTTCACCTGTTTCAGTGATTACTTCCCAGTTCATCAGGTTACTGAGAATGTCCACTTCCACATCTTCAATGACATCTTCGTTATCAACTAAGACGACATCACCGATTTGGTTGATGGTGTTGAGATACATACTGCGAGGTAGACTAGACATAGAGATGAGGCTGTCTCGCAAACCAAGCGCCACAACCTCCCTTTGATCAATATCAACCCAGACTTGACTCACGATACCCAACCGCTTACCGTTGTCGCGGGTGATTACCTGAGTGTTTAATATATCGGAACGTCTAATTACTTGTTCTGAGGTCATTATATAGGTCGTCCTGTTCACTTAGCGTGCCTAAGGCAATCTCGAATCCGGTTTATGTATAAACTATTTTTAACAGAAACTTGACAATTTGTTGGTTGTCAGTGGTCAGATAAGTTTTTATTAGACCTTTTGCTATATCAATTAGATGATTATAGCTCAATACCCAAAACTTGAGTATTCTAGCCTCTGGCTTGAGTCACACCAATTGTGCTGTGTTGATTATATCATCGGACGGCGAAAACTCACAAAAATGAACTGTGCCTGTCCTGCCTGTTGTTTGATCATTCTAGCTAATCGTTCTCCATTTGACCTATCTAAAAACATATTAACTTCGTCAAAAGCGGAAAATGCAGATAGGTGACAATGTTGCCAGAAGATGAAAAAAGTCATTCTTTAGAAAGAAGAAGTAAAAAAATTTATTTTTAAAATTGTAACTATATATCTTTGGAGCTAAAAGAATATGGCTTTACACAAAGTTGAAGACTTTGCTGCTGACCCTAACTATGGTAGTCCAGAGTTGGATCACAATGAAGTTGAAAAGATTAAGCATTTTGATGCCTATTCAGACATAGATGATGATAAAGTCGGCACTGTCAAAGATATCTTGGTGGACGATTCAGGCCGTTTGCGTTATTTAGTCGTAGACACAGGTTTTTGGTTTTTTGGTAGGCAAGTATTGTTACCAATTGGCCGTTCCCGCATTGACTATAATCAGCGGCGGGTGTATGCGAATGGACTGACAAAGGAGCAGGTAAAAAATTTACCAGATTTTAAAGATTTGCAAGAAATTAATTATGACTACGAGGAACGAGTGCGGGGAGTTTATCATCCGGCAATAGTACAAGAATCTTTAGAGTCATCAACACCGCTAGATTCACCCATACCTGTGGATGCTTCATCTGTTTCTAACGAACGGATAAAAACTACATCTGTTACTTCTCCTGTTCCTGCTGAACGTAATACATATAGGTATGAAGAAGACCCAAATCTTTACAATGTGAATGAGCAAGATCACCACAACCTCAAGCTATACGAAGAACGGTTAGTTGCCACTAAATCTCGTGTGAAGACAGGAGAAGTAACTATTAGTAAGGAATTATATACTGAGATGGTAACAGTTTCTGTACCTGTTCAAAGAGAACGCATAGTTATTGAACACAGTAATGGAGAAACGGGTACTAAAACTATTTCACCTGTTGGATCTGATTTCCGTGAACCAGAAGTGACTCGAATGGATATTTATGAAGAAGTTCCTAATATCCACAAGGAAACAGTTTTGCGGGAGGAAGTGAAAATCAAGAAAATAGTTGAACAGGATACAGTTGAAGCCACAGATACTATTCGGCGTGAGGAATTAGATGTGAGTCGCAATGATCAACGAGTCAGTGAGAGAAGAAACTAAGGAACGTGGATTTATTAACTTTCAATTATTTGTAGGTTGGGTGAAGCGACAGCGTAACCCAACATTAGATTACCTAAATTAAGAGCGATCAACATCGAAAGTTGGCTGATTTTACAAGTTTTCAATAAATTAAAGCTCACCTTCGGCGTTTTTTCAAATTCTCACGCTGCTTTCGCTAGGTCTTTGCGGTTTGTACCAAAACAGTGTTAGCCATTACCATCTATTTAGATTAGACGCGGAGATTAAAATTAAGTATTCATAGTTCCGTCACTGTCCACTGTAACCCCTGCATCTGGTTAGACTCAACGACTTTTGGATGCGGATCAATTGGTTTGATTAGACTTCTCAATTTAAGCTGTACCTTTGAAGGGTCGATAGCACGTGGAAATAACGTATCCCCTCAATATATCGGGGAAAGAGTTATTCAGGTATCCATGACAAACCAAAAGAATTGAGAGCAGATTTTTCTCGAATAATAGTTGCCA
>JBAXRM010000323.1:0-3097 GCA_037131225.1 Nostocales cyanobacterium ELA583
ATATTACTTTTGACTTTTGATTTTTGACTTTTGACTTCCGCAAAGCGGTACTAGGGGGGTTGACAGTGTTTCGAGTTTCGGCTATGATTATGTTATATTTAGAAATCTGTTCGCGCATATATAGTAAGTTTTGGGATTCTTTGTATTGTCTGAATCAGGATATCTAGTTACTGAGCGAAGTCGAAGTACGGGATTTAAGGATTTACAGGATAATTAAAATTAATTATTTCCCTCTCTGAATAAAGCTTCTAAATCTTGGCGGTCATTTACAATTCTGAGAATTTCTATATTATCATCAATAAGTTGATAAAAAATGATGTAACTATTGAGAGTAATTCCACGCATCCCTTTTCTTATATACTCGTAGCTACGTCCCATTTGGGGAAATTGCAGTAAATTCTCACACTTTTTTGTAAATTCTTGAAAAAGCTTTTCTCCAGTTTCAATATTCCTAGTTAAAAAATATTCGGAAATGCTGTCTAAATCTCGAATCGCTTGCGGAGAAATCAAACATTGATTCATTTTTTCCCCTCACGTGCATGACGAAATTTTGCCTGTATCTGTTCAACAACTATTTCTAAAGGAACTCCTTCCCCCCGTTCTAATTCTGTGGCAGCTTCATTCACTTTTGCCCGAACATCTTCTACCCAATCTTCATATTCTTGTTGTTTTTCCTGTAAAAGCTGTAGAGCTTGATTAATCACCGCTTCAGCATCAGTAAACCGGCCTTGATCTAACTGGTTTTGAATAAATTGTTCTTGTTCGGGTTTCAAGGTAATATTCATTGCTGATTTCTCATAACTGAATAATTTTGATTATAACCTGGTAAATAAGTAAACGACTTGTTTAACGATCTATTTTATTAAATTGTTGAGTATTAAGTAAAAATTCAGTTTCATCTTCTTCTGTCCATGTTCCAGCTAGATAATCTAAATCATGGTAGGGATAGGAATGAGAAAGATGTGTTTTGAGATGATGTGTTTTGAGTTGATAAAATTCCATTTTTTACACTATTGATTTTATCTGTAAATTTTTTATCCATTGATAAAGTTTATCTAGTTCTTGTTCGGGTATTTTGTCAATTTCCGCTTGAATTAGTTCTTTTACTGTCATAATTTTTACTCTTACTAACTATTTAATATATTATATCTAAATTAGACCGCGACGGTGCGTTACGTCGCGTATTTAACTTGTCTGAATCAGGATATCCAGGATTTAAGGATTTTAGTTTGACGTTTTGAATATTGGTTTGATGATTAATATAGAAATTGTCTGAATCAGGATTTCCAGGATTTAAGGATTTTCAGGATTTTGGTTTTTGGTTTGAAGTTTAACGTTTTGAATATTGATATGGGAACTCTGTTAGTTAATAAAGTGTAGAGTGTGTATGCTAAAGCACACACATCTGTATAATAACCAAAATCTCCCCGTCGTTCATACTGTTCTATCGGTTTTCGTCGCCGTCATGCTTCGACTTTGACTGGTTTGAAATTCTCGCGCTAACCCAAAATCAATTAAAACCGCTTCTTTGGTTTCCCGTCGCAAAATAATATTACTGGGTTTGACAATTACTATATATGCGCGGACAGATGAACTTTGAGGATTGCTATATCTAAAAATCCCTTATAATCTATTACCACTGACAACCAACAACTAACAATATGGTTTATCCCGTTATTTGGAAAGATAATTCAGTATCACTCATTGATCAAACTCGCTTACCTAATGAGTATATAGTGGTAGAAATTCACCGCAGCGAAGATATGGCACAAGCCATTACAACAATGATAGTTAGGGGTGCGCCGGCAATTGGAGTAGCTGCTGCTTATGGGATGTATTTGGGTGCAAGGGAAATTGAAACTAGCGATAGCGAAGCGCTGCTGCAAGCAGATCGCCACGAGTTTTTAGTTAAACTAGAAAAGGTGGCCAATTTATTGCGTTCTACCCGTCCCACGGCGGTAAATTTGTTTTGGGCAATTGGGAGAATGATGCAAACAGCCTATGAAACATTAGGCACAGTTGCCGAAATTCAACAAACACTTTTAGAAACCGCCAAAAAAATTAATGCCGAAGATTTGCAAACCTGTCAAGCTATAGGTGATCATGGTTTAGCCGCATTACCAAAAACCCCTGACAAATTAATTATCCTCACTCATTGCAACGCTGGGGCTTTAGCAACCGCTGGTTATGGTACAGCATTAGGTGTAGTACGTTCTGCCTGGAAAGAAGGACGTTTAGGCAGAGTGTATGCAGATGAAACCCGTCCCCGGTTACAAGGTGCAAAACTCACCGCTTGGGAATGTGTCCAAGAAGGGATTCCCGTTACCGTAATTACCGATAATATGGCTGCCCACTGCATGAAACAAGGATTGATTGATGCTGTAGTTGTGGGTGCTGATAGAATTGCTGCTAATGGTGACACTGCTAATAAAATCGGGACTTACAGTTTAGCTATTGTCGCCAAAGCCCATAATATTCCTTTCTTTGTTGCTGCACCTTTATCTACAGTAGACTTTCAATTAACTGATGGTAGTCAAATTCCTATTGAAGAACGTCACCCCCAAGAAATATATCAAATAGGTGAAACTATCCTCACACCTCCAGGAGTGGAATTTTATAACCCGGCTTTTGATGTCACACCAGCTAATTTAATTACAGCTATTATCACAGAAAATGGTGCTTTTCCTCCCGGTGATTTATTAAATGCTAAAAACATCAAAATCCAAAACTCAAATCTGAGTTACTAACTTTTCTACTCCTTCTTTGCGTCTTTGCGCGAAACTTCCATGACAAAATTATTATAAGGTGGGCATTGCCCACTTTACATAAATTTTTAATTCGCATAGAATAATCAAACGCACAAATAAACGCGGGTCCTTTCCAACTTTCGGGTCTTCCACTTCTAAAGTTTCAGTTGCCTCTGGCCAAGTTTCCGGGTCATTGAACTTAAACTTATGACCATGCTTACGAGGTGCGCCTCGTCCTTTATAAGTATCGGGTGTACCCCATACACATCTGTTAGATGCTAACCGCAATAATAGATCTGCCTCAATCTTCTCCGTGGCTTGCACAAATTTGGCATTACCATAGCCTCGGT
>JBAXRM010000324.1:0-3096 GCA_037131225.1 Nostocales cyanobacterium ELA583
ATTGTCGGAAAATGTCAATAGATGTCTGAAGATTTGATGTCCTATTCTTTACTCTCTTGTTAGTTTTTAACTAAAACTTTCTGACTTGTTGACTTGCCATTAATTTAACTTGCTATATTGTCAACTTGCCAATAAACTGATAACTCATAAGGTTTATCAAAAATCACTATTTATTCCATGATTATTGCTTTAGCCAATCAGAAAGGGGGTGTTGCTAAAACCACCTCCACTATATGTTTAGGCGGATTACTGGCAAAGAAGGGTAACGTCCTAGTGATTGATTTAGATCCTCAAGGGAATCTGACCACAGGGTTAGGTGTGGAAGTAGCTGATGACCAAATCAACTGCTACGACGTAATTACGGAACAAGTAGAAGTTATGGATGCCGTAGTGTCTACCAATTGTGGACTTCACTTGTTGCCGGCTGACATTAATCTAGCTAAAGGAGAAACTGAAATCCTCACAAAAATAGGTAATTTCTACATTCTTAAAGAGAAATTAGCTCCTGTACTCAATCAATTTCAGCACATTTTAATTGATTGTCCTCCGTCCTTGGGGATGCTGACGGTGAATGCTTTATCAGCGGCAGATGCAGTTTTGATTCCAGTACAATGCCAATTTTTTGCTCTCAAAGGATTAGCTGCACTTTTAGAAACGGTTGCTAGTGTTCAGAAGCGACTTAATCCTCAGTTGCAAATATTAGGGGTGTTGCCAACAATGGCAGAAAATACCGTTATGACTCAAGATGTCTTAGCTTCTCTAAAAAAGCGACTACAAGATATTCATGTATTTGATCCTGTACCCAAATCCATTAAATTTTCTGAGTCGAATTTAGCTGGTGAGCCTATCCATATTTATGCCAAAGAATCCAAATTGGTGCAGCCTTACCAAGCGATCGCCAAGTTGATTGCTGGTAAAAAATAATAGGAGAAACAGATGGTCAAAAAACGCGCTCGATTAGAAGACAATGATCCTCTATCTTCAACAGATAGAGTCTTGGCTGGATTTGAACAGTTAAGCAAGTCAGCAATCCAAGAACCTGACAAGTTAACCAGTCAACAAGATAGCAATATAACCAGTCAGCAACCAATGATGGAACAAATTACAGCCAACAGAGAAACAGCAAGTCAACAATCTGACAAGTCAGCAATTCAGCAAGTTGACAATATTGAAAAACCAAAATTACGCAAGTCTACATTTCAGATCAGTGAAACAGTGCTTTTGCAGTTAGATCAGGTACATTTGAGACTGCAATTGGAATTGGGAAAGGCGATCGCTCCTTATAAGGAAGTAATTGTAGAAGAGGCATTAGTGCGATTATTAGAGCAATTTGCAGATGACCGTTCAGGGTTAATAGAAGTGTTAGTATCGAGGCAGAAAAGCCGGGATAAACCTTGATATATCGTGTAGCAATCAGCAAATAAAAGAAATAGTGAAGACTGGGGCATGAGAGAATAGCGGGTGTGAAAGCTGACTATGAGATACCCTAAAGAGTGGAAACAATTATCTAAATCTATCAAGGAAAAAGCTAATTGGTGTTGTCAAAAATGTGGTCGCGTTTGCTTACGTCCTGGCGAAAAACCTGCTGACAATATTAAACCCCGTGCTTATAATCTACAAGTTCACCACCACAATATGAATCCTGCCGATAACAGGGTTGAAAATCTTATACCCGTGTGTACTGCTTGCCACCTTAATTACCATCGTGGTGGTAAGGGTAATGTTTCTGTGGGGCAGTTGTCGTTGTTTGATTTGTCGGGGTTTGAGAATCATTAAATTTTGTTGGGGGAAACTTTGATTAGGGGTCTAGCCGGGAGGAAAAGGTAAAAGTACAATATTACTTATCAGAATATAACTAACTAGAACTCTTATTCGGATAAGTAAATGAATGAATCCCACAGAAATTGGTGAAATAACTGTTGTCAATTCCCTGGCTTTGACTGCACCCACCCCCCTAACTGAACATCCTGCTGCTGTCTATCTCGCTGCTCTATCTTCCGGTTCTCGTGCCGCGATGAGGCAATCTTTAAATGCGATCGCTCGTATCCTTACCAGTAATGAATGTGATGCGCTGACATTAAATTGGGCTGAACTGCGTTATAAACATACAGCTTTATTACGGTGTATACTAATGGAAAGATATGCACCAGCCACAGCTAATAAAATGCTGAGTGCGTTAAGGAGAGTCTTGAAAGAAGCATTACGTTTGGAACTAATGGATGCTAGAGATTTTGCTAGGGCAGTAGACATCCCGAATATTAAGCTGTCTAAGGAATTGAAGGGGCGTTTTTTATCTGAAGCTGAAATTAACGCCCTGATGCAAACTTGTTTTGATGACCCTACTCCCATCGGTTATAGGGATGCGGCGCTGATAGCAATTTTGCGGGGTGCGGGGTTACGCCGGGGGGAATCAGTAAATTTAATGTTGAGTGACTTCCATTCTGGCAGTGTTAAAGTCCGCAGTGGTAAGGGTGGTAAAGACCGCACTGTTTATTTACCAGATGGGGTGTTGCCAATTATCGAAGACTGGTTAGAAATCAGAGGAAGAGAAGCGGGGGCTTTAATCTGTCATATTAATAAAGCGGGGGCGGTAACTTTGAGAAAATTAACACCCCAAGCGGTATTATTCATTTTAGAAAAACGGGGTACAGAAGCTGGTGTCACTAACTTTTCTGCCCATGATTTTCGCAGGACTTTTATCTCTGAGTTGTTAGATTCTACTGATATTGTTACCGTCCAGAAATTAGCCGGTCATGCCTCACCGGAGTTAACATCAAGATATGACCGCCGGGGTGAGGAAGTTCAACAACGGGCTGTACAGGCAATTAATGTTCCCAAACGGAAGTGATAATATTTTATTAGTAGTTAGTTTTTAGAAGTAAAAAAAATGGCTAAAGGGTTTGGTGTAAAGCCAGAAAAACAATTAGGATACATCTTACAGTTAATACCAGAAGTCAAAGCTTATGCTGTGAGATTCAATTATAATGACTTTCATGAAAAAACTGGAGAGGAATTTATTGGCGTAACAAGTATGCTTCATGACTCCCGGTTCGCCCATTTTTTAGGGAGTTAGGAAAAATGTGCAGATAAAAGTAT
>JBAXRM010000325.1:0-3054 GCA_037131225.1 Nostocales cyanobacterium ELA583
GTAAGTCTTGATTTCTTACAAGCTCAGTCCCTTTAGGGCTGAGTTATTGACCTGAATCTGGTAGTTGCGTATGATCTGGTAATGTAAATTTATTTGTGTAAATGTCTTGACGTGGGGGAGTAGTGGGATTAATCACTGCTTGAGTGGTTTCCATAGTAACTCCAGGATGTATATTAACTCTAATTTTAACAGTAGACACAAAAAAGTTGAATTGTCTGAATCAGATAATTAAATTTAGCTTGATCATTTGCAGACAATCACAAGCACTCGCATTTTGTGGGTCAAATTTGAGCGCTTGTTGCCAAGATGCGATCGCTTCTCTCCATTCTCCTTGCAATGCCCATATTTTCCCAGCTAAGGTATGGAAGTCTGCATGACTGGAATATAAAGCTAAAGCTTGATTGTTGTGCGTTGCTGCTTCTGGATAAAGCCCTTTTGAGAACAAATCCAGGGCTTGTCTGTGATACCAAATGGCTTGATCATGCAAAGTAATCAAGTCGGATAAATCGGCTTTGCAGCGTCTACAAGTTAGCGAATGGGGACGCAATGGAGAAGTCTGATTTTCTTCCTCTTGCGCCCCTGCTCCCTTTGTTGTCCGATAAATTGCTCCACAAACAGGACATTTCATGATTTCTTACTCTGACTGATTGGAAATTGCGTAGTAAAGAAAATCTGAGAGTTCTTCTTGCAACTCGGATAATTCTGCACTCTTGTTAGTTTTCGCATTTTCAATCTGGGCTAATAAGTCTTGTAATTCCTCTGCTTGTTCAGAATCTAGTGTGGGAAGTGTTTGTTGAGCGCGGTCTAAAAGTGCTGCTAATTCTGGAGCTATTTCTACTGCGGAAACTGTCTCTTCTGCTGAGATTTCGATAGTTTCATCAACTTCAAACAAGGCATCTAAATCTGCTCTTGCTTGCTTCAATTCATGGCTAGAAAGTTTCTCAATCCCTGCATTATTGACTACTAGCGTTCCCTGTTGTCCTTTACCTTTTTCAGTAGTAGTGACAGTCAGAATGCCATTGATATCAAAGTCAAAGTGAACCTCAACTTGAATACCTCCTGCGGGTTTGGGTGGTAAGTTCTCGACTCTAAAATCACCTAAAGGCACATTTTCTTCGGCGATCTCATTTTCTCCCTGAAAAACTTCAATTTCTACCACTTCTTGTTCATCAGACACGGTGTAATAAATCTGAGAGCGAGAAACAGGAACAACGCTGTTACGGGGAATAATCACACTGAAGTAACCGGGCATAATCCCCATTGGTGTAGATACAGCCGCAGCAATACCCAAAGAATGGGGAATCACATCTACAAGAATGGCATCCACAGATTCACCTACCAATACCCCAGCTTGTAAAGCTGCTCCCAAAGCCACACAAAGGTCTGGTTGAATACCATCACTGGGAGTTTGTCCCAGATGTTCTGAAATCATTTCTTGAACTAGAGGAATGCGTGTCGAACCACCAACTAAGATAATCCGGTCAATATCACCAGGCAATAAGTCTGCATCATTGAGAGCGCGGTCAATAGCCTCTAAGGTTTCTGTTAATAGGGGACGAATCAACTTTTCTAAATCTGTTCGCGCTACTTCTGTCTCTAGATGGAGTGCAGTTTTGCCCTTAGTACCTAAAAAGGCTTCGCGAACTGTGGCAAAAGCATGGGAACTCAGATCAATTTTTAACTGCTCGGCTGCTCGTAAAAGACGCGCTTGGGTGACAGCATCATCTGGAACATTCACACCATGCTGTTTACGAAATAGATCCACTAGGTAAAGTTGTAACAGCCTATCAAAATCGTCTCCACCTAAGCGGTTATTACCATGAGTTGCTAATACTTCTGTGACTTCGCCTGTAATTTCCACTACCGACACATCAAAAGTACCACCGCCCAAGTCATAAACCACAACCCGTTCTGTCTCTTCGGAACGCAAATCATAAGCTAAAGCGGCTGCTGTTGGTTCGTTGATAATTTGCAGTACCTCCAAACCAGCGATCTCCCCAGCGGTTTTAGTTGCTTGCCGTTGAGCATCTGTAAAGTAAGCAGGGACTGTAATCACTGCTTGAGTAATTGTTTCTCCCAAAGCAGTTTCAGCCCGTTGTTTGAGGGCGCGGAGAATAATAGCGGAAACTTCATGAGGTAAGTATTCTTTATCCCCTAAAGTGGTTTTGTGGTCAGTTCCCATCCAGCGTTTAATTGATTTCACGGTGCGTTCGGGAGCCGCAGCATATTGACGCAGTGCTTCTCGTCCCACTAGCACTTTGCCCGTATCGCTAAACCCTACACAAGAAGGCAAAATCAGGTCGCCATCTTCTCCTGGCAATACCCGCACCTGTCCGTTTTCGACAATTGCTACTTCAGAATTTGTTGTCCCTAAATCAATACCGACTGCTTTCATAATTCTAAATTTAAAAGTTTTTTGCCCCTGGTGCTATCGCACAAGCTTGCACCGTATGTAATTACAAAATACCGTATTTTGGCAGCATGACAGCTTCACCATTAGAGATAAGATTACAATATATTGACCAAATAATTCATAATTCTTAGTGGGTAGTTAAATTTCTGCTTTGACTGCTTTCTCTAAACGATTAGTTTCACCTTTTGCATCTTTGAGTAAGTCATGCCAATTATCTGGAGGATGACCACTTTCCAGCATCTTCTTAAAAACTCGATAAGCGTCTGTGGTACTGTCAGGAGCTTAGAGTTCTCATCGTTAACCCAGCCGAAAACAATTATTTTGCTCTCTTGATGATATCGAAAAAACAGTCGGTACTGCTGGAAAAATTTCGCTCTAAACCAATGCTTGTACTCGTCACTAAGAGTAGTACCTTGGCGATAATCACTACGGGTTAGATCTTGGGGAATAACATCAAATGTCAGCTTTGCTATGGCAGCTAGACGCTTTGTGGCGTTTTTTTCTTGTAGTCTTGAGCTTGAGGATACTTCTGACGCAAATGTTCAATCTGGGTCAGAAGTTCTTCAAACTGGTTAAGGAAGAGAGGGTCAATAACTCAGGGCTAAAGCCACTGAGCTTGTAAAGAACAAACTTTACGTGTT
>JBAXRM010000326.1:0-2989 GCA_037131225.1 Nostocales cyanobacterium ELA583
TGTACCTCGTTGCACTTATTTTCCTCTGTTACCCCTATTTATTGAGCCGATACCATAAATTTTTATCTATGAAGGAAAAAGAGTTCTCTTGCAAAGATCCTCTGGACAATCAATATCTGCTAAAGGTTGCAGATAACCAATTGATAAATTTAATTTCTGAGCAATTTCTACTGTGTTTGCAAATACTTGAGCAGTACCCCAGGGAATATTCATAAATAATTCTCCTATTGGTTGTTGTAACCCAATTAAATAATAACCACCGTCAATGGCTGGCCCAAGGACAAGATTAAAATTCTTTAATTTCTTAAAAGCAGTTGTGAGAATTTGCGAATTTAGATCTGGACAATCTGTACCAATGATTATAACTTGTTCTGCTTTTTGATTAAACGCATTGACAAGCGATCGCTCTATTCTTGCACCTAAATCTCCCTCACCCTGAGATTGATATCCTAAATCATTTCCTAACCAATTTTCCATTTTTTCCAAATCACCACCTGTAAATCGCACTTCAAAGCTAACGCTGGTTATCTTTTGCAGTTCTTTAACCTGCAAAATAGTCTGTTCAGTCATCTGCTTTTGTAAATTAGCCGCACCAACATCACCCAAAACTGGTATTAACCGAGTTTTTGTTTTCCCTGGTTCCGGGTAGCGGGTAAAAATAATTAGGTGTTGTTTTGGAAACATATTCATTCAAAATTTGCTGCTATCAAAGATACTGCAACTATAGGCGCTGTGACTGCGCGAAGAACTCGACGACCCAGGGAAATGGGTTGAAATCCCGATTCTACAGCTATTTCTATTTCTTGATTTGTCCACCCTCCCTCTGGGCCAATAGCAATAATTATCTCATTTGCGGTTTTATTTATAACCTGCTGTAGATGAGGATAATCCCCACGGGCTTCACAGATATAACGATGAGTGGCAGTAGTTTCTTTTATGGCAGTGTTGAAAGCTACGGGTTGGAGGATGGTGGGAACAACAGCCCGTTCTGACTGTTCAGCGGCTTCTGAAGCTATGCGCTGCCAGCGTTCTAGTTTTTGGGAACTGGGATTTAATAGGGTGCGATCGCTCATAACCGGTGCAATACAAGTTACACCTAACTCAGTACAACACCGGACAACTTCATCAAACCCATTTCCTTTGGGTAATGCCATCATCAAGGTAATAGATACAGGTAATTCCGTTTTCACCTCAAGTTGTTCTAAAATCTTTCCTTGTTCCCCTTCTAACTGCGCTAACCACCATTTCCCCATACCATCCATGACAATAAATTTATCACCATCCCGCAACCGCAATACCCGCAGCAAATAATGTTGTTGTTGAGGTGTTAACAAAAGTTGGCTTTCTTGGAGTTGCTGGGGATGAATAATAATGCGTTGAAGTTGTGACATTTATACTTTAGTGGTATGCACTTGCATGAAATACAAAATTTACATAAAAGGCTATAAGTAGGTGAGCGTTAAAAATTGTCGTTATGAAAAGGCAAAAGGCAATAGGGGAGGTTTTAGGCAATTTTACTTTTCTTTACACAGATTGGTTTTATTGTGTTCACCTACTTGTATTAAGAGCATTTTACTTCTTCCTTCTCCTAACTCCTAACTCCTTCTTCCTGCTATTTTAATAATTCTTGAAACTGCTGTTCATCACGGATTTTATCAAAGTCTGTGTCGCTTTTCGCTAAGTTTTGATATTTCTGAGGGACAAGCTGCATGGCTTTTTTAAGGTTTTCAATTGCTAGTTCTAGATTATTTTGCAAGGCATAATTACAAGCTTTGTTATAATACGCTTGGTGCAAATTAGGCTGAATAGTGATTGCTTGATTATAGGATGCTAAAGCTTCTTTGTAGCGTTGTAATTTGGTGAGAGCAATTCCTCGATTAATCCAAGCTTCATGTTTATTTGATTGAATAGCGATCGCTTCATCATAAGATTTTACCGCTTCTTCGTAATTTCGTAAAGCTGTTAAAGCATTACCGCGATTATACCAAGCTTCATCTTGATTGGGGCGAATAGCGATCGCTTTATCATAAGATTTTACAGCTTCTTGATACTGTTCCAAAGCAATCAAAGCATTGCCGCGATTTACCCAGGTTTCCGCACTGTCAGTTTTAATAGCTATGACCTGGTTATATATTCCTAAAGCTTCTTGATAACGATGGGTATCTAACAAACTATTACCTTGTAGTAATAAGTTTTCTGCTTTTTGACTCTCTTGTACTTCTGAAATCAGTTGATTAACATTGCTTTCCTGAGCAACTTGTTTGATATTATCTGGTGAAGAATTTACCAAATTACTACAGCCAATTGCCAAAAAACTGATTAAACTAGAAGCAATTAATTGTCGCCAAACTACCATACTGCACCTACAAAAATCATACAATTATCCTAAAACTGATGGGAACTTAAAAGTCGTATCAAAATCAACTAATTGTTATTAATTGTTTTCTGATTATGTAAACTAACGATGAAGATATGGATAAGGTTTTCATAAATTCTGAATATAGTAAAACTCCTACTTGATTTTTTAACTAGACCTAGTGTGGTAAATACCCGCTTTAGTCTGGCTTTGCGGGATTATACCCACCCTAAACTACTTACTATTTTTTAGAAATCATTTAGGATTTTTATAATACCATACTCGTAGTCAATAAATTAATTATTCGTAAGTACAAACTGATCTAGAGGAATCAGGTTTGATTATAGCTGGCATAGCATGGCTATACATATTTATGCGGACAAACTCTTTTTCAGGTTTTAGATGATTTTGATTTGCTGCTAACTTCGCTTTTTGACTCGGTGACTACTGCTATATAGAGTCGTCCTGTCTAAAAATTCTAAATGATTTGTGATCAAACTACCTGTTTGTTGCTTGTGAAGACAGAAAACTTGCTCACTAACTCAGTTATCAATGGTTAGGAGTATATTATATTATCAATCAGCAATTCTCATTTTGAAAAAAATAAAGTATTAGCCCCAATTTTGGAATTCA
>JBAXRM010000327.1:0-2988 GCA_037131225.1 Nostocales cyanobacterium ELA583
TTTCCACTTAAATTAAGAGAATTTTATCTTATTTTTTTCAAAATGAGAATTGCTGCTAGCCAAAAGGCAAAATGGGAAAGTGTTTTTGAATGGGCAGTTCAATATACGTGTGAATAATACTTCCATCGCAGAATAGACAGCATCTAATAGAGAATGTAACACTAAATGATACAACAGGGTAAGCCCTACAGAGTCTAGAAGAGGTCGAATACTTCTAGTAAGTCCGAGGTAACAAAGACCGAACTCTTTGGAGGGTAGAGGATGGATGAAAAAGCGAATGTTGATTTGTAATGAATTGAATAGAGGTTCCAAATTTGCCTCTGACCGAAAGGAATAGCAGACTTCATCTGGGTCTTATACGAACAAAACTACACAAAGAAACTTAGTTCAAAGGCAAGTTAGATGTCGTACACCAGTACAACAAACGGACTGAGAAAACCACTAGAAGATTGGAGCCAAATAAATTGGCGAAAAATCAACAAAATGGTTAAGAATCTACGTGGAAGAATTTTTCGTGCGAGAAAACTTGGTAATTTCAAAACTCTTCGGAATCTACAGAAGTTAATCCAAAGAAACTACGCAAACTTACTATTATCTGTTCGACGTATCACTCAGACCAACAAAGGTAAGTCAACGGCAGGAATTGACAAAGAAATTATCAATACCCCAGCGCAACGAGTGATTCTGGTCAATACTTGGAAAGGGGGAAACTTCAAGCCAACTAGAAGGGTAGAAATACCAAAACCTAATGGTAAGAAACGACCGCTCGGCATCCCAACGGTGCGCGACAGAATCGAACAGGCAATAATTAAGAATTCACTAGAACCTGAATGGGAAGCCTTGTTTGAGCCAAATTCTTATGGCTTCAGACCAGGTGTGCGATTCGTTGGGTAAAAACTAACCCTGGAATGGGTAGAGGATTACCCGCAAAGTTACTTAATAACTTTGACAATTTGATAGTCATATGGGTGAGGTTTTAAACCAAGTCCCATCCTCCAGGTGCAGGAGTGAAAGCACACAGAGCGCAGTCTTGAACTGCGTCCCCCAAGGTAGCGACTAGCCATCAATCCTTGAAGCGGGGGTGAAAGGTGTTAAATACTGGAAGCCTAATTCGGTATACATCAAGCAAGAGTTCATGAGTAGGAATACGAAGGTACGTTTGAACCATCGTCATGAATAACCAGCGCAATCAGGCTGAAACGCTGGAAGTCCCAAAAGGGCAAGGATAATGGGGAGTTGGCAAGGTCCCGGTTGTCCAACAAGCACTTCCTCTAAACCCGGTGGATAGTACCGCTCTAAAAACTCAAACAATGACTATCAGAAACGAAGTAACCTCTCGTATGTTCTCAGTCTTAAACGATTGAGTAGGTGCTAACTAATACTACGAGTAGGCAAGATTGATTCAAAAGCAAATGCCTCACTGTAATGGTGAGGATAGGCAGACAGAATCACGGTGATTTGGAAGATGAAGTTTCCAGTAGCAGTAAATATGTCTAATACGAGTTTTAAGACTACGGGGGAATGGCGCTCTATCAACTGGCGAAAGCTAGAGCGTAGAGTGTATAAGCTGCAACAGAGAATTTATCGAGCCTCTCAACGTGGCGATGTAAAAACATATCGCAGACTCCAAAAAACGTTGATGAATTCTTGGTCAGCAAGAGCGTTAGCGGTTCGTAGAGTTACCCAGGATAATCGGGGGAAAAAGACGGCTGGTGTGGATGGCGTTAAATCGCTGACCCCAAAACAACGTTTAGCCCTAATCAATAAACTAAAACTGGGTTCTAAGGTCAATCCAACTAGGCGTGTATGGATTCCTAAGCCTGGAAAGGATGAGAAAAGACCTTTAGGTATACCTACAATGAAAGACCGCGCCTTGCAAGCACTTGTCAAACTGGCGTTAGAACCAGAATGGGAAGCGCGATTTGAACCTAACTCATATGGGTTTAGAGCCGGAAGGTCATGTCATGATGCAATTGAGGCAATTTTTAACTGCATTAGATACAAACAAAAATTTGTGTTAGATGCCGATATATCGAACTGTTTCGACCGCATCGACCATAATAATGCACTGCTGAGAAAATTAAATACATCCCCCACCACTCGCCGTCAAATACGTGCGTGGTTAAAAGCGGGGGTGATGGACAATAAGCAGTTGTCTCCAACATCTGAGGGAACGCCGCAAGGCGGTACTATTTCGCCACTTTTGGCAAATATTGCCCTCCACGGCATGGAAAACCGAATTAAACAAGCCTTTCCAAAAGGTACAATCCTCAAAAAAGGTAAATATTCTGGTTATCAACCAGGAGCGATGTTGATTAGGTACGCGGACGACCTGGTGATTCTTCATGAAGATATAACCGTCGTCCAAAAATGCCGGGAAATAATGGAGGAATGGTTAAAGGACTATGGCTTGGAATTAAAGCCTAGTAAAACAAGATTGACACATACCCTATCAGTATATGAAGGGCAGAAACCAGGGTTTGATTTTCTTGGGTTCAATATACGTCAATTCCCCAAAGGAAAACACCATACAGGTAAAAATACCAAAGGGGAAAAACTCGGCTTTAAAACCATCATCACCCCCAGTCAAGAAAAAGTTAAGGCGCACTATGACCATTTAGCTCATGTAATTGATGCCTATAAAGCAGCACCGCAAGCGGCGCTCATTAAACAACTCAACCCGATTATTCGGGGCTGGGCTAATTACTTTGCTACTGTCATCAGCAAGGAAATCTATGCTTCTTTAGATAACCTAGTGTACCTAAAACTTGTCTCTTGGGCAAAATTCCGCCACCCCAAAAAATCATGTATGTGGGTGTCAAAGAAATATTGGCACTCGATAGACAATGATAACTGGGTATTTGCAACCAAGGAAGCAGGAGAAAACCCACTGAGGTTACTTGACCATGCTCGCATTAAAATTGCGCGGCATATAACCCACTTTCAGCATGAGTAAATATACTCAAAATATTTTTCCCAGCAGGTTAT
>JBAXRM010000328.1:0-2963 GCA_037131225.1 Nostocales cyanobacterium ELA583
TTTACAACCACCCTATAAACGTCCTTATACTGGTTATGGTGTGGCTTAATTTTTGCTGATTTTATCCTGTACATCCTTAAATTTTGAGTATCCTGATTCAGACAAATAAAATCACCAACTCCCACCAAAAATCATCCAACAACATCCTCTAAATCCTTTAATCGGTGAAAATCCTGATATGGACTGCGCCACGCTTCGCTATCAGACAAAAATACTTTTGGAAAAGCAAAGCCCTATATATATGGGCGCACAGATTTCCACCATAGTTAAACAATAACCGAAACTGGAAACTTTGTCAACAGGTTTTCCAGATTTTTTGCAATGTTTAATCATACCGAGTTGGCAATATTTACTTAATGATGTAAACTTTATATCTGATGGTGCGTTACGCTTCGCTAACACACCCTACGTTGATAAACTATAAAAAAATATCCAATATGCAATCTACCATTACCCTAACAATTACCACAGGGAAATTATCAGGTAAACAATATATATTCGATAGTCGCACCACTTGCTTAATTGGTAGAAATGATGATTGTCACTTATCAATACCCGATGAATTTGATAAACGGGTTTCTCGCTATCATTGTTTATTAGATATTAATCCTCCAGAAATTAGAATTAGAGATTTAGGAAGTTTAAACGGGACTTATATTAATAAGACAAAAATTGGCGGTAGACAATCTCACCAAAATGCAGAAGAATCTGTTAAATTAAATTTCCCTGAATACGATTTACAAGATGGTGATGAAATCCGGGTTAGGTGATACCGTCTTGCGAGTTAATATTGAAATTCAACAACCAATTAATCCAAATCCTGACATTTAACAACCAAATTATCAAACTCCACGTTTTGTCACCCCAGAACCAAAAACAAAAACAAAGCTTTTTGATGTCATTCAAAAATTAATCAAACTAGCGATAGGTGGGGAAAGAAATTTAAAAGCATTACTCAATTATCAAATTATCAAATCTATCGGTAAAGGTGGTTTTGGAGAAGTTTATTTAGCCCAATATTCCCAAACTGGTAAATTTGAAAAGCCACAAATCCATTTTCAAAATGCTGTAGATTTTAAAGAAGCGTTAATTAATATTTAGAATATTTAGTTGTCTAAATCAGGTGGTTATCGAGCGACTTATACTGAGCTTGTCGAAGTAAGTCGAGATAATTTACAGGATTTAAGGATTTTCAGGTTTTTGCCTATTGATTGCCCATTCTACCTGCCGTAAAATCCCTCGTAACATTCCTACTTCATCAGTTTGTAAATAAGCTCGATTATACAGGTGGCGAAACTTCTCCATGCGACTAGCTGCGGTATGGGGATAAAGATAACCAATGGAAAGCAATAAAGATTCTAATTGTTGATAGTAAGCTTCCATAGCATCTAACGGGGCAATTTCTGAAGCAAGTATATTTTTATCTATAAATAAATCCGTAGATTGTGACAATTCATAACAACAAATAGAAACCGCAGTCGCTAAATTCAAAGATGGATATTCTGGATTGGTGGGAATAAAAACTAATTTGTGGGCATAATTTAATTCTTCATTGGTTAATCCTCTATCTTCCCTGCCAAAAATTAAAGCTACAGGCTTTTGGGTTTCTGCTAATAACCAGGGTAAGGCATTGCGGGGTGTTTCTAGGGTTTTTTGTCCACTATATTCACGGCCAAAGGTAGCAATGGCACGGACACACCCCTGTAATGCTTCTGGTAATGTGTCTACTATAATCGCAGATTCTAAAATGTCTTTGCCATGAACTGCCATTTTTATAGCATCAGAAGATGAGTGATCGCATTGAGGATTGACTAATATTAATTTAGATAAGCCAAAATTTTTCATAACTCTGGCCACTGAACCGACATTCAATGGGCCTGCTGGTTCTACTAATACTATAATTACGTTGTTACAACTGGCTTTTATATCAATATTTCCTGGGTTCATGATTATTGAATCACTAATAAAGATAGATCATAATTCCTCCTTTCTTCTTATTTTAACCCCTAGCAACCACATTCATTGATTCGATTGTCACTGTCGCAAAGTAATAACAGAATATAGGTCGGTGATAACATCGGATCTATCCATACTTCTGTAAATTCCCAATTATTCTTCACTAGGTCGGGTACCTGGGATGACGTGGTATTGGTTATCTGCATTGATTTTTATCTCCCCATAGTAAAGTGGAATATTACTACCATCTGGACTAATTCTATAACCTATTGGTTGTGATCGCCTATGGAACTGCGCTCCGCACAATCGCACACCTCCACCATCATCTCAATAAGAGCTAATTGACTGTTACTTACAATAATATCTCCATACCCAGGAAAGTATTTATTAAGAATATTAATTATTGTTTGTGTGAAATCATGCTGTAGTATTGGCATCAAAAATACTCCCTTGTATAAAATCTAAATCTATTTTTTTACCATTTTTATTTTTGACATTATGATTTTTCTGCGGTGGTAAAAGTTTTTCTTCTTTATATTCTTGTAATTCTAAGACTCTTCTCAATCCGATTTTTAGATATTCTTCTTGTAATTCAATACTGATAGATTTTCTACTTAAACGTTTAGCTACAGCAGCAGTTGTAAAGGTTCCAGCGAAGGGATCAAGTATTAAACTTCCTTCATTAGTGCTTGCTAAAATGATTCTTTCTAGTAATGACTCCGGTTTTTGTGAAGGATGATTTTCATATTCTTCCATGCGATATCTTACACGAGGAAAATACTAAGCATTACCGGGGACTTTTTCTGTATTGTAGGGAGTTGGAACTGATTTTCTATAATCAATCAATTTACGTTGTGCGCCTGTTTTTGCTTCAATTTTGATATCATCTCCATTAAAAATATAATTATTTTTATCTTTTACGCAATGAAGAATAGGTTTACATTGAACCAAAGTAAGTAGGTAAACAAAAAAAATTAAAGGTGTGTAAAGATAAGTAAATACGGAAA
>JBAXRM010000329.1:0-2936 GCA_037131225.1 Nostocales cyanobacterium ELA583
CAATGGCAGTCAGCACCCCAATTGGTCTGGATTAGTGATGGTGGTAAGGGGTTTTTAGGACAGGTAGCAAATAACTTTTCTTGTTCAATTTGTAAAATCATCCCAATTCCAGTGTGAAGACGATGTGATATAACTTTTACATCGCTTAAATCAAGAATCTCTGTTAGAACTTTAATATCTCTTTTACCAGTCATAGCACTAATTTCATCCAAAAATAATCTGCATTGTATTTATAGTTAATAACAAATATTCTTTATATGTCAACACTTACAGCACTTTTAGATATTTATTGATACATTTTGTAATATTGTTTAGTGAGCGTAGCTAATAGTTTGGCATAACAACTACCGAAGAGCCATAAACTTTTGCTTTCATTGTTAGTTTGCATTCACACAGTTAGTTTTCTCGGTATGGTAATTCAGTCCATAAATTTATAAATTACCCCCTCCTAAAGAGGATATAGAATTTCGGAGGTTTTGTTAAAAATTAAATATTCTCAAGAGGTTAGATTTATGTCTCTGCATGAATACAAACTCGGAACTACCTTCCCAGGTGTAATCGGCCGCACAGTTGATAAATCCAGTCCAGCTTGGCCTGAACCATTGCGGGCAAAAGAAGACACACCAAACATCCTATTTATCGTTTTTGATGATACAGGATTTGGACAATTTGGAAATTATGGAAGTCCCATCAAAACACCCAACCTAGACGCACTAGCCGCCAATGGATTGCGCTACAATAATCTACACACAACGGCTTTGTGTTCTCCCACTCGTTCCTGTTTGCTGACTGGGCGCAATCACCATTCTAACGCCATGTCCTGCATTACAGAAGGGTCTACGGGTTATCCCGGAGGTAATGGGAATATTCCCTTTGAAAATGGGTTTCTCTCAGAGATATTACTCCAGAAGGGTTATAACACTTATGCGCTAGGAAAATGGCATTTAACCCCCTCAGACCAACTTTCAGCCGCAGGACCTTATGATCGCTGGCCTCTCGGTCGCGGATTTGAGCGTTTTTATGGCTTTTTAGGCGGAGAAACCCACCAGTATTATCCAGATTTGGTTTATGATAACCACACCGTTAAGCCAGAAAAGACCCCCGCAGAAGGCTATCATTTAACCGAAGATTTAGCAGACAAGGCCATTAGCTTTATCGCTGATGCCAAGCAGGTTGCCCCAAATAAGCCTTTTTTCATGTATTTTTGTCCGGGAGCAATGCACGCCCCCCATCATGTCCCCAAAGAATGGGCTGATGCCTATGCTGGACAATTTGATGATGGTTGGGAAGCCTACAGGGAAAAGGTTTTTGCCCATCAGCAAGAAATGGGGATTGTTCCCGCAGATGCTGAACTTTCTCGCCATGATCCCGATGTTCCTCACTGGGATTCCCTCCCAGCCGCCGAAAAACGGCTTTATGCCCGGATGATGGAAGTATATGCTGGTTTTTTAACCCATACTGACTACCATATCGGTCGTTTACTCGATTTCCTCAAATCTATCGGTGAATTCGAGAATACTGTCATTATGGTGATTTCGGACAATGGCGCAAGTTCGGAAGGGGGACCAACTGGTTCAGTGAATGAGAACCTGTTTTTTAACAATGTGCCAGAATCCCTAGAGGAAAATCTCAAAGCCTTGGATAAACTAGGCAGTGCCGAAACCTTTAACCATTATGCTTGGGGCTGGACTTGGGCTGGAAATACGCCTTTCCGACGGTGGAAACGGGAAACCTATCGGGGAGGAATCAGCGACCCTTTAATTGTGCATTGGAGTCAAGGCATTGAGGCAAAAGGAGAAATTCGGACTCAGTATGCTCATGCTATTGACCTTGTGCCGACGGTGCTGGAATTACTGGAAATTGAACCACCAACAACGATTAAGGGTGTGACTCAATCTCCCATTGAAGGTGTCAGTTTTGCCCATACTTTTAATCATAGTACCGCACCTACTAAGCATATTACCCAATATTTCGAGATGATGGGAAATCGTTCTCTTTACTATGATGGTTGGCGGGCGGTTTGTCCTTGGCCGGGTCCTTCATTTACAGAAGCGGGGCAGTTTTTTGGTGCGTCAATTTCGGCAGAAACTCTGACGGATTTGGATACCCACCATTGGGAACTGTATCACGTTGCCTCAGATTTTGCGGAAAATCACAATATTGCGGCTGATAATCGTCCTAAGTTAATAGAGATGATTGCCACTTGGTATATCGAGGCTGGCAAGTATAATGTGTTACCTGTGGATGGACGTGGCGTGCAACGATTCGCGGAAGAACGTCCGCAAATTGCTGTCAATCGTAGCCGCTATATTTACTATCCTCATACTCAAGCGATTCCCGCCGGTAGTGCGGTGAGAGTGTTAAATCGTCCCCACAGTATTACGGCTGATGTGGAGATTCCCACAGGTGGTGCTGAAGGGATATTACTCGCTCATGGGGGTAATGATAGTGGCTATTCTTTCTATGTCCAAAATGGTAAACTGCACTGGGTTCATAACTATGTAGGGCGAACGCTCTATCATGTAGAATCTGGGTCATCTGTGCCGGTAGGTCGTCACCAGTTGCGCTTTGAGTTTAAAGTCACAGGTCAACCAGATTTAGCCAAGGGAAAAGGAACGCCAGGACGCGGCCAATTGTATATTGATGAGAAATTGGTCGGGCAGATTGATGTGCCTGTAACTACTCCTTTAGCACTAGGTCTAACCAGTGGTGTCACCTGTGGAATTGCCCCTGGTGCGCCTGTTACACCGGATTATGAGCCGCCTTTTAAGTTTACGGGTAAGATTTATAGTGTGATTGTTGATGTTAGTGGTGATTTGATTCAAGATCGGGAAGCTGAAATGCGGACTATTATGGCGCGACAGTAGACCTTTTGCAAAAGTCAGTTCGTCCTATACTCCCGATTCGGCTTCCGCACGGGCATTTCTCTTTCCATT
>JBAXRM010000330.1:0-2932 GCA_037131225.1 Nostocales cyanobacterium ELA583
TTGTCGGAAAATGTCAATAGATGTCTGAAGATTTGATGTCCTATTCTTTACTCTTCCCACTGACAACTGACTCTTTAACGATAATTTGTAAATTGTAAGGCGACTGGGAAATCTTCTTGTTTAAGAAGTTGAATAACGAGTTGTAAGTCATCTTTTGATTTGGCACTCACCCGCACAGCGTCACCTTGAATTGAGGCTTGGACTTTTTTAAGTTCGTCCCGAATCAATTTAGAAATTTCTTTAGCAATTTCTTGGCTGATGCCTTTTTTGAGGGTGATTTCTTGACGAACACGATTGCCGCTGGCAGATTCGACTTTACCAAATTCAAATATTTTTTGGGAAAGGTTACGTTTGGCAGCTTTTTCCCGCAGGATAGTATGAACAGATTCCAAGGTAAAGTCGCTGTCAGTAGCAATGGTAATTTTTTCTTCGCTTAATTCAACGGTGGTTTGAGTATCTTTAAGATCGTAACGACTTTTAACGTCTCTGATGACTTGATCAATAGTATTAACTAATTCTTGTCTATCAAAGTCGCTGACAATATCAAAGGAAAAAGAAGAAGCCATAAATAAAATTGGTAATTGGTAATTGACAAGAAGTTAGATTATTTAATTTGCATGAGACTGAGGAAAAAAAGAGTTGCAGAACTAAAAGAAGCGATACCAAACATGAGCGATCGCAACAGGGGTATATTTGCAATATAGAATATCGAGTATAGCAAACGAGCAATGATAAAGGCGATCGCTGCGTTTGCTGCTTGAGGAGAATTCACCCCAGTGACATAAGCCATTAAGGCTGCTGCTGCAAAAACCATAAACCCTTCAAATGAGTTTTCATGCGCCCATGTTGCTCGTTGGGCATAGGGTGGCAACTTGTCAAACATGGCACGAGGAGCGGAAAGATCGTATCCTACTTGCACTCTAGCAAAAGCTACTAATAAATAGGGGACATAAATGAGAATAGCAGCGGCGACAATAGAGTATAAAAAAATAGCAGGTACTGGTAATAGAGATAGAGACATTCAAGTAATTTAATAGGGTTTTTGGTTTGGTGTTGATCATTTTTTCTGAATGGATAAGGGGTAATTTAGTCAAGTCATTACCCTTACCCAATAATTTCCCATCTCTATCATTGGCTTTGCAAAGACTGCGGTTCACCCTAGTCAAAGTAGAAGAGTGTTACCACTTTTCGCTGTTCTTCCGCATCATTACAGGTTTGTAATAGAGTGCGACTATCATGAAATGCAAAGCAGATGAGTTGTTGACAACGAGAGACGATTTCTTTGTTACACAAGTAACTCGCTTCAGCCAAGGACAGATTATCATTGCTGGGATTTTCCACCAGGTGCATGACTTGTTCTAATTGCTGGCGCGATTCATGGGGTTGGCGTTCCAAGCTTTGGGGCAAAATTACCGTGAGTAAGTTGGGATCAGCCTTTGTTGCGCCTCGGATGGCGGCAGAGTTTGTGCCTGTAGCACCAGATGTAATGATGCGGTTACCCGATAGAATCAGGGCATAAGTCATCATTTCAATGAGGTTCTGATGGGTAATTGGCACATGACGAGAACCTAGCAAGGCAATCCGCTTGGAACCTGTTTGCTGGATAGTTGCTAGTTCTTGGGCTAGTGTATCGAGGTTAATAGTTTCTATTGACTGACTCAAAGATTGAAGATCATGAGATTAAACAACCTAGATATTCTACCAAACAGCGTGTAGATGGCAAACTAACTAGAGTTACATATTTATGAAACGGAGTCAGGAGTCAGGAGGAAAAACGGTAGTGTTCTGTTGCACACTAGCTTTACAAAACACGCATACCTTTTAAGCCAGTCCAACCGATCACAATGTAACCAATAGACAACAATAAACTATTAATACCAGTCCGTAATTCTTTCCAGGCATCTTCCTGAGTTTTTTGCAACTGTTGTGCTTTTTGGGTACGAATTTGGGTAATTTTCTGGTTTGCTTCTTGATTAATTTTGTTGATTCTCTGGGTTGCCAGGGCTGCTAGTTGTTGGGGATCTGTTTGCTGGCTGATAAAATCATCTAAAGCTTGAGGATTGACTTTATATTGCTTGAGTAAATTCTTTTGTGCGTCAGGTAATTGTTTGTTATTAAGTGCCTGATTATACTTTTTATCATCTTTAATCAGTTCATTCAATTGAGTAGCTAGTTGCTGTTTTAATACCGGGCGTTGTTTCTCTACAGCCGCTTTGATCTGTTCATTGCCAAATTGATTTTGTATTTGTGCTAATTGAGTTTTAATTTCTGTTTGTTCTTGTGTTAGTTGATTGTTAATTTGAGTTTCTAATTGTTGAGATTCTTGATTAATGCGGGTTAATGCCTGATTCTTCACTTCATTGACGTTACTGAGGTGTAGAGGAAAAATTAATAAAAATATCAGCCCCAACAAACTAGAAAAGATAAAAATTGGTAACTTAAAATGGGAAGATGAGCGATCGCTATTGTCAATAACTCTATCAAACCAATATGCAGTTAATATTGCTCCTACACCTAACATGGGTATAATACCGCGCTCTATAAAGCTTTTGGACAAGTTGATTTGCCAAAGCTTATCTGTCAGTTGCAAAGGTAATAATAAAAATAGAAAGTCTACCAAAAAGGACAATATACAGATTATGCCGATTAATTTAAGCAAACCTGATGTATTAGAGGATGTAGTACGAGTAGTCATATTTGTTCACAGTGTGAATATATTAGATTAATTAGCATATCTAATTTTTGCTCAGAATCAAGTGGTTATCGAGGACTTGTATTGAGCAAAGTCGAAGTAAGTCGAGATAATGCTCAGGATTTAATGATGTACAGGATATTATTTTTTATTGTCGATGAACAATAACAATTTTTGGATGATAGAGAATCTACTATTATTGTAATCATCATTTTTTATCTTTTAATACTCACAGAAAAT
>JBAXRM010000331.1:0-2928 GCA_037131225.1 Nostocales cyanobacterium ELA583
GGAGTCACGCTCGTTGCCCACACTCACCTGAAAGGGAGTGTGTGGAGTACGTCACAGAAATCAGGAATCTATATATAGAAGGGTTGCTGATAGCGCAGCGTGGTGTAAGTTATAGGCAGGGAACAGGGAACAGAAAAATAAATTATGTATACTGCAAACGGCTTAAAACTTTACCCCTCTGGTAAACCTCTCCCCGTTCACGGGGAGAGGCTTTGAACTGAATTTTTTCGTCAGAAAAAAGTAAAGTTCTTAACCATTTTTAGTATACCAATTACCAGCAGCCTAAGTTATTACTAACTGAGTAGCAAATAAATTCCCCAAATAGCCATAGGACGGAGATAGGTACTGGCACGAAAAGTCCCATTAGCGGTTATTGCTTCTGGGGTGCGGAATTGCAAACCATTGTTATAAATTTGCTTCACCACAGCTTCTGTTAACTGCATTGCTTCATTTTTCATCTCCATTTGCACTAAGAAGGCTGCTAGACCGAAATTAATTCCTGTCCAAACTTCTAAAGGATGAGTAGAATTGGGATTTTCTGGTAAACCATTGGGAAGAACACCGTTAGCAGCACCGAATTTACCATTTTGGAACTTGAGAAAACAGGAATTATAGACAGTTGTTAAAGCAGACAAGGCGCGATCGCTGGGAACAATATCTGGTAAACTCAATAAACGAGCGTAGAATTGCCCACACAATTGGTCAGCCATAACTACATCAGAACCACTTTCACTATCCAATCGGTAATATTCACCATTCCAAAGCTTTTCTTGATAAATTGGTTTTGATTGATTTAACCAACCTTGATAAATTAACTTTTGTGTCTCTGCGTTCTCTGTGCCTTTTATAGTGAGCGAAGTCGAACTACTGTGGTTTGTTAAAATATCACAAATAGCAATTGCACTTTCCAAAGCTGCTAACCACAAACTACCACAATAAGCACTCACACCTTGTAAACGCCAATCATCAAAAGTTTGGTCGGGTGCGCCGGAATTTTCTGGTATACTGTCACCATCAAGATCAAATGTTTTCACATAGTCGAGAGTTTGCACAATAGCATCCCAACAGTCTGCTAAAAACTGAATATCATTTGCACCAGTAAAGAGAAAATCTCGATATACTTGCAGGACAAAATCACAACCTAAATCTTTCCACAGGTTGCAATCCTGATAACTAGTATAATTGGTTTTTTCCCAAACGTGTTCATTGGGTGCGCCTAAATCGTGGGGTGTCGCACCGGCAATTTTACGAACTGCGAGGGGACTTTCGGATTTGATGGTTAAATAGTAACCGATTATTCTAGTTCTATCATCACTTTGGGGAATTGCCCTGGCAAAAGCGCGAATTACAGATTTTTCTAGTTCTGGGAATAACATCAATAATCCAAAAGAACCGTATAATCGCACATCTAGACTTTCATACCAACGGTAATCCAAACATTCTAACACAGCGAATTGGCCAACGGGATCTTTTTCTGATGCTGCACTCCAGAGAGTTCCTCCGCTGGTTAAGTCGTAGAGTTCGTTGAATAAGGCCATTTTGAACCAGTCGGGTAAGTCTGATTTTTCTAAAATGGGATTTTGCCAGTTTTCGATGAGCGATCGCCAATTATGATATTCTTTGAGTGCAGTAGTAGCAATCTGCCAAGCATTTTCACCATTACAACCAAAAAAGTCTGTATATCTGCGGTAATAGTTCACCCCTGCTGCAAATTCTGTAACGGGAAAATCCCAACTAAGCACAAAAGGAACTTCTAAACTTTCCCCAGGTTGTAAAGTGAAACGCACCGCAATTGCTGCACCTAATCTTGTATTTTCATCTGCGGGAGTTTCATCTATATAATTAGGTAAAGAACCAGTTGTAGAAAAACTTTGCCAAACATCTTCACCATTACCCACAGAATTAAATCGGGAATGATGAAATATTTCCACTTGAGGATTTTTCGCAGTCGCAATACACCAAGTTCCGTCCCCTTCTTGGACAGTTTGATTGTTAGTAATTCGACCTAAAACGCAACCAAAATATTTATTCTCTTCTGCTAAACAATTATAATTACCTTGACTTTTTCCCCAAGCTGGTTGATATTCATAAACAGGACTACCATCATCTCTCACTCGCACTTCAGGAGATTTCAAAGTATTAGTAAACCAACCCGTCATATTTTCCCAAGTCAGCATAATGCTAATAGTAATTGGTGCATTTGTCGGGTTGTGTGCTGTCCACAAGAAAACTGCTACAGGGTAACTTGTTTCTTGATAATTATTTGCCCAAACTGGGGAAAATTGCTCACAGGTTAATTGAGTTTTTAAGATATTTTCATAAACAAACCAGCTACGAGGATAAAGTGCATGATATGTACCAGAACTCTCCTCCTGAAAATGTGGATACCATTGCCAAGATTGTAGGGTATTATCTTCTGGTGGTTGAGTAGATAAAGCGTAAGCTTGTCCAGATTCAAATACACTAAATTGACAAGCAGGAACATTTTTAAAAGTATGTTCTCCTCCGTCAATGTGCCACAGGTTAAAGTCTCCTCGTGAAGAACGTCCTATACACCCTGCACCAAAGCCACCAAGGGGCATTCCGTGCCAGGGTCCATCATCTATATTACTAGGATAACGGACGGTGTAGGGCTTATCCCAGCCTAAGCCAATGGGACGTTTCCAGGTGCAGAGGGGAATTTGTGGGTGATTTGTCATAGTTTGAGTTTCACGGGTTGACGCTAATGAAGACTAACGCGATGTGTGATTTTTCTCAAGTCGTGATGGAAAAATATTTTTATTTCATAAGACCTCGCGGTAAGTGGGAAACTCAGTGGCTTTAACCCTGAGAGGGAAGCGACACGAGGGATTTTAATCCCTGTGGTATGCTAAAATGAAATCGTGAGTAAGAACAATAAACATCTACGTGTTGAAACATCCTAGTACG
>JBAXRM010000332.1:0-2836 GCA_037131225.1 Nostocales cyanobacterium ELA583
GGTTTGTCATGGATGCCTGAATAACTCTTTCCCCGATATATTGAGGGGATACAATAGTTGTTTGTACTGCTTCTTCAAATTGATTAACTACATTTTTAATATCATCATATCTCTGATTATTAAGCTTTTCACAAGTCATATCAAGAAATTCCTTGAGATTTCCCCGATAATCAGATAAAAAATAATGAAATCCTATATAACGTAATAGTAATTCAACATCACGCATCCGAGGATCAGGATTTGATAATTTAAATATTTTTCTCAGAGCCTTACTTTCAACTGATTGATCATCTAACCAATTGATAAAATCACCTGGATGTAATGCTTGTCTTAGCTCTTGAGGAGATAATGGAGTGCCTCCTATATTCAGCCGCAGAAAAATTTTATATAGTAAATTTTCGTTAGGCCAATTCCTAATTAATACTGTACGAATAGTTTGGTTATCAAGAGCATTAAGTTCAGAATTCAAAAAAATATCATTTTTAAAATCTTCATATTTTTTGCCGATTAAATCACGTCTAAATTCTAGATTTCTTAAAGCAAAGGTATTGTTATTATTCGATATATTTTCATCACTTCCACCATAAAATTGCAGAATAGTTAACAATCGTTGTTTACCATCAAGAACAATGAATTTACCTTTTTCTTGACGATTAGCAGCTAATACTATTTGTGGGACTGGAAATCCAAGTACAAGTGATTCGATAAACCTACTTTTACGAGTGATATCCCAAGCGTCTCGTCTTTGAAATCTTGGATTTAGCTCTATATTACCCCGATCAAGTTGATTAAAGATTGTTTCTGTTGTCCAGTCACTACCAGAAACAACAATTTCTGGAATTTGCTTTAATTCAGGAATTAACCCACTCAGTGGTTCAAACTTAATTTCTTGATCTTCCTCTTCTTCAAAAAATATTACTTCTTCGTTAGGCATAGTTTTATTCTGCATAAAGATTTAAATATCATATATCATATATCATATTATTTCTTTATATTCTATACTTTATCAATTTTACCTAAAGTCCTAAACACTTCCTTTCTCCCTAAATGTCAAATCAAAACCAAACCCCCCTCATGGATGCCTTAAAAGCCTGTACAAACCGTCCTCACGCACCATTTTACACCCCAGGACATAAACGCGGTATAGGCATTTCCCCACGTTTAACCGATTTAATCGGTAAAGATGTTTTCCGCGCTGACTTAACCGAATTAGCAGAATTAGATAATTTATTCAGACCAGAAAGCGTAATTCTCGCAGCGCAAGAACTAGCTGCGGAGGCTTTTGGAGCTGAGAAAACATGGTTTTTAGTTAATGGTTCTACCTGCGGAATTGAAGCTGCAATTCTCGCTACTTGCAGAATGGGAGATAAAATTATTATGCCGCGAAATGTCCATTCTTCTGTTATTTCTGGATTAATTCTTTCTGGTGCAATTCCTATTTTTATAAATCCTGAATACAACTCAGATTTAGATATTGCATATAGCATTACACCGGAATCTATAAAAGCAACATTAGCAAAACATCCAGATGCCAAAGCAGTGCTGATAGTTTATCCTACTTATAACGGTGTTTGTGGAGATTTGCCACCTATCGCACACATTACCCATCAATATAATATTCCTCTCATTGTTGACGAAGCACATGGCGCACATTTCCATTTTCATCCTGATTTACCTACCTCAGCTTTGACCGCAGGTGCAGATTTAACGGTACAATCAATTCATAAAACATTGGGGGCAATGACACAAGCATCAATGTTACATATTAAAGGAAATAGAATTGATATTGATAGAATAAATAAAGCGTTGCAATTAGTTCAATCTACCAGTCCAAGTTTTATTCTTTTAGCATCTTTAGACGCTGCACGTCACCAAATAGCAATAGATGGTAAAAAACTTCTTTCCCAAACATTAGAACTTGCAAATAAAGCCATAAATGAAATTAATCAAATTCCTGGTTTATCAATTTTACAGTCTTCTGATTTTTTAAAATTAGATCAAACTCGCTTAACCGTAAATGTTTCTAAACTAGGGATTACCGGATTTATCGCAGAAGATTTAATTAATGAAATGGGTGTAACTCCTGAATTTTCATCCTTACAAAATCTCATCTTTATTATTAGTATTGGTAACACAGAAAGCGATATTCAAGAACTAATTAGAACATTGTTTAATCTTACCCAAGTCAAACCATTAATATCTGAGCGTCAACCGTATAAGCATAGAACCGATGATATAATTACTCATTTTATGTGCATTTCTCCCCGTGAGGCTTTTTTTACTAATAGTGAAACCCTCCCTGTTGAGAAAACTCCAGAACGGGTTTGTGCAGAAATTATTTGTCCCTATCCTCCAGGAATTCCTGTATTAATGCCAGGAGAAATGATTACAAAAACAGCTTTAGAATATTTACAAGAAATTCAAGAAATGGGTGGTTTTATTACAGGTTGTGCAGATGAAACTTTGCAAACTATAAAAGTTGTGAAAGTATAGCTTGATGTCATATTGATGAAATGTCGAATTGGGGTGAAGAATATTGTAATATGGAATTTCAAGCTTATGTAGAAATTGATATTTAATACATCTCCACAAATCCTGTCACCACCATTTAGATATAGGTAAACGTTCTTAGAAACTATAGGCTTGAGCGGGATGATGAGTAATTGTCAAGTCCGGTTCTCTGAGGACAAGGATGAGGCAACGTATGCCTTCTTACCCGACTTAATTAGTCGTAGCTGGATCTCCTCATTACACCTCACAAAAGTGTTCTAGTTGTGGTGTAACCCACATTCCGCAGGTGTTTTTTGAATTTTCGGAATTATCCATAACCCAATGA
>JBAXRM010000333.1:0-2812 GCA_037131225.1 Nostocales cyanobacterium ELA583
AACCCACATTCAGCAATGAGTAAATGTACTCATAATCTTCTCCCAGCAGGTTATTTTGGCGAAAAATGAATTTTCATAAAATAGCTAAAAATCAATGATGATAGGCTTTTTACGCTTTTTATTATCTATGGGTGATTAAAATATTTACTCTCGAACTGACGCGATTTATTGACATTATTCTCAATAAGCTCTCAATAAGTTGAGTTTGACCACTAGATAAAGCTGCGACCGCAAAATGTAGAATTAAGTTTCATTGGCTGAAATCCTCGTTCTCATTGGGTTGTAGATAATTCTAAAATTTAAAAAATCACCTGCTGAATGTGGGTTGAAACCCACCTGTGTGGGTTTCGCCTGTGTAGACGCAGTTTCCAACCGCCAAGGTTTTAAGATAAACAATTTTTTAACGCATCAATAACTTTATCTTGTTGTTCTTGCTCTAATTCGGGGAACATGGGTAAAGATAAAACTTCATGACAAGCTTGCTCGGATACGGGGAATTCTCCTGATTGATAACCTAAACTTTTATACACTGGTTGCAAATGTAAAGGTAAGGGATAGTAGATCATAGAATTAACACCCTGTTCCTGCATTTGATTTTTTACCCAATCTCGATATTTACCACTTGCGCCATTCCGTCTTTCTCCAGACACCCGAATGGTATATTGATTCCAAACACCAATTCCTCCGGGAAATTCTTGAGGAGCAACAATACCAGAAAGTGAACTGAGATGTTGGTAATAATAATCAGCGATTTGCTTGCGTCTGTTGTTCCAAAAATCGAGATAGCGCAGTTTAATTTGTAAAATTACCGCTTGAATGGCATCTAACCGACTGTTGATACCAATTTCTTCATGAAGATATCTTACTTTACTCCCATGTTCCCTCAAAACTCGTAATTGAGTAGCGATCGCTGGATCATTTGTGGTCATTGCGCCACCATCACCGCAACCACCAAGATTTTTGGTAGGGTAGAAACTAAAGCAACCAATATGGCCAATACTACCGACTTTTTTATCTTCCCAACTGGCACCAGTAGCTTGAGCGCAATCTTCAATTACTGCTAAATTATGAGATTTCGCAATTTCCATTAATCCTGTCATCTCCACAGGGATGCCAAACAGGTGTACTGGCATAATCGCTTTAGTTTTTGATGTAATTGCCTCGGCTACTTTTTCTACATCTAAATTAAACGTAGTGGCATCAATATCTACAAATACTGGAATTGCTCCCACAGCACTGATGACTTCTGTCGTCGCAAAAAAAGTAAATGGTGTGGTAATAACCTCATCACCTGCACCAATTCCTAAAGCGCGTAATGCTAAAAATAGGGCATCAGTGCCTGAGTTACAAGCTACACATTCACTTACGCCATGATAAGCGGCAAACTGTTGTTCAAAATCTGTAACTGCTGGACCACCAATATAACGCCCAGAAGCCAGAACATCTAAAACGGCGGCACTTACCTCAGCCTGAATGGTGGCATATTGTTCTTTAATATCAAAGGCTGGAATTGAATTTACACTTTTAACCATGAGTTTTTATTTGATTTGTAGATACAAAAGTTATGTTTGTAAAGTTTTCAATCGTTAGGAGGTAGACAAACTATGCCAGAGCTAATCAAATTGGATATGGTAGATTTAGCTTTAGCTATTGGCTTAATGGCGATCGCCATTGGTTTATCGGCATGGGAACAATTAGGACTAGAATTAAATCTAAGCGTAGCTACTGGTAGAACTATCCTCCAACTACTGGTATTAGGATATATTTTTGACTTCATTTTTGCTGTTAATAATATTTTGGCAGTAGTGGGGATTCTAGCAATAATTCTGACAATTACCGCAATTATTACTCGCAATCGCATCAGCCAAAAAATTCCTCACGTTTTACCTTTAGTCTGGGTAGCAATTTTTGTCAGTACGTCCTTAACATTGCTTTACACTAATTTTTTAATTATTCAACCAGAAAGATGGTATGAACCGCGTTATATCATTCCTTTGGCTGGTATCTTGCTGGGTAATGCTATGAATGCAGCAGCAATAGCGGGAGAACGTTTAGTTAGTAGTATCAACCAATTTCCCACGGAAATAGAAACCCATTTAAGCTTGGGTGCTACTCCTGAACAGGCGATTAAGCCCTACCGCAAAGAAGCGATCCGTGCTGCAATTATGCCGACTTTGAATCAAATGATGTTGATTGGTATGGTGACAATACCAACTTTTACCAATGGACAATTATTAGCTGGTGTCACACCCCTAGAGGCTGTATCTTATGAGGTTTTAATTATTTTTATGGTGGCTGTCACCAATTTGTTAACAACCATTTTAATCACTAAGGGTTTATGTCGGCAGTTTTTTAATTCAGCAATGCAGTTGGTTAGGTAATAAGTATTGTCTGAATCAGGATGTCCAGGATTAAAGGATGAACAGGATAAATACAGGGATTTTATCACCAATTATCAATTAACAACCTCAACTAGATTAGAGGTTGGGTTGTTCGCGTTAGGTTAGCGTTGCGAAGCAATCGCACGAAACCCAACACTTGTATCAAATTTTTATAAAATCTGAATAATTTTCGTGAGTATATCAATTCAATATCTATGTTAAAATGAATAACTATAAAAAATAGAGTAAATAATACTTGTGTCTACCTTTGAGCAATTTCAAAATGACTTCTTCAATATTTTCGGCTCTTAGGTACTTGTTATGCTAAACCGAGAAATTGAGAGAAGGGAACAGGGGAAAAATTTTAATTTTCTATTTTTTTAATAAGACTAATAATCATTCTGCTTTCTTCTTTTAATAAATTAAGAATC
>JBAXRM010000334.1:0-2719 GCA_037131225.1 Nostocales cyanobacterium ELA583
CTCCTGAGTAGAATTCTTCTAACTCTCGCAAAAATGGGCGAACCGGGAGTTATTAGTTATTTGTCAGTTGAAAAAGGCAATAGTTTATAGTTTAGATTTCTCTTAGAGAACTCCACAAAAAAATGAACTGCTTGCAGCAGTGCTTACGCTATCCAATCTTGTGGGTCTTTTACTCCTGACTCCTGACTCCTGACTCCTGACTCCTGACTCCTACTACAATTTTTCATTTCAGGAATATTATCCTTAACAAGTTGCCAAAAATAATGTATGGGGGGAATGTTGAGACGATCTTGGGTTGTTACCATTACTACCTGACGAGTCAAAATGGGATTATCACCTAAATTACTATTTTCAGATAGGGGACGAACTGCTAGGGTGGGGTCACATCTGGCTTCTATTAGTGCTGACTGGGGAAGTAATGCAATGAGTTCTCCCTGACGAACTACTCCCCGAAAGGCATCGAGAGTGTTTACTTCTAAAGCTGTTTTTAGTGTAGCTTTCATCTGTTCAAATTTATCTTGAATCAGACGTTGCATTCCATAACCTTCTTTAAATACTACTTGAGAATAACGAATTAACTCTAACCAGGGGATAGATTGATATGTAGCTAGGGGATGATTAGCTGCGGTGAGGACTTCTATGGGTTCTTCATATAGAAATTCTATGGCCATTTCTTTGCCTGCGATTAAAAAGCGATTGTGCATGACAATAGCTAAATCTACTAAACCATCTTTGAGGACTTTCAGAGAGCGATCGCTTCCTAATGATGTGACTCGTAATTGTACCTCTGGATAATGATGACAAAACTTTTGTAACACTGGTGGTAAGTAAGAAGCACAGACTGAATGGATTGCTGCAATACATAGTTCTGGTTGCTTTCCCCCCATTAAATCTGTTAATTCCTGTGTAGCAAATTCCCATTCTTGGCAGATTTTATGCACACGAGGAAGTAAACGTTCACCCCCTAAAGTTAATTTTGCATGGGTGCTTCTATGAAATAGTTCTACTCCCAGATCTGCTTCTAATGCCTGAATTTGCCTACTAATAGTTGATTGAGTCACACCACATTGTTTTGCTGCTTGTTGAAAGCTGCCAGTTTGAATGATCGCCAAAAAGGCTTGCAACTGCTCTAGACGCATTTTAATTGAACCTAAGTATAAAATTATAACTCTTATTAATTTAACTGGTTATCTGTATAATTTTAATTTAATTTAATTGATTATCCAGTATTTAATTTACATAATCACATTAGCAAAAATACTTGCGAATCCTGAATTGATGTGTTGTATAGCAACGGCATAAGTGGTAAAGACATCAATATGATACAAGTAGGGAATAGGGAATAGGGAATAGGGAGAAAAAGATAGAAATCTTCTTCCTCCTGACTCCTGACTCCTGACTCCTGACTCCTGACTCCTAACTTCTAACTTCTAACTCCTGGAGAGTGTCAAGTTGCTTTAACTAAAACAGAACTACCTTCAATTTTAGCTTGGTAAGTTTTCAGGGGTTTTTTAGCAGGACTTTGTTTGACTTTGCCATCCTTAGCAAATTCTGCACCATGACAGGGACAGACAAATTTACTGTCTTTTGCTTTCCATGCGATGGTACAACCTTGATGAGTACAGCTAGGATTAACAGCAATCAGATTTTTTGCAGCTTTAGATGTCCCAACTACTAATACTGCGCCAATTGGGGAGTTTTCTACCAATAATTGCCCAGTTTTATCTAATTGTGCCACAGTACCCACTTTTTGCCAGCCTTTAGTGGCAGCATTAGCAGATGTACTCGTTTCGGGAGAACAGGCTGCAATTGCGACAGGTAAAGAACTCGCTAAACAACCTAATCCTACCCAATTTATAAAGTCACGACGTTTCATATTTGCTGGTAATCAATATGTGATTTTTTACTAATATCTATTATTACTGCCAAAGTTTGATAATGTCATTATTTAGAATTGAGGGCGCAGACCCTGCGCCCCTACGGTTTTTGTGAGATTAAGTTATTATTTTTATGAAGGAGAGTTTATCAAAGGAGCAATTTAACTGATTATTAAGACTTAATTACACATATTTTTAATGAATAAAAATAATTTTATTCATTGATTGTAATAGCTTCTTATTTATAGTTTTTTTATAGTGACGTTGAATCTGTATTTGTAATATTTTTTAGTGTTAACCATATTACACATTGAATTTCAGACTAATGGTAATAAAAATATACCTTTTCGGATATTAGATTATCGGGTTCAATCATTGTAAAACTGAGTATTTGTGGTGATTTTTCAGTAGTATTAAGAGTGCGATCGCTCCGTAGGCATCATGTATACCTCACAACCAACGAAGATGAGTGATAGCGAAGCGCTTCGCAGGAATCGCCTTTCACAAGGTAACACCAGTATAATCATAAAAACCTGTGAATAATATATCAAAAAAGGAGAATTGACACTATGTTACAAAATACTTATCAACTTCCTTTGACATTTGATCAAATTCTTAGCTTAGTTAAACAACTTTCTAATTCCGAAAAATTATTACTTAGTAAAGAACTAGAAAAAGAAACCTTGAATAGGGAGCATCTCACCTTTGCAATAAGTATAAATGCTTAAAACAATAAATGAAAAAGTTAAAAAAGAGAACCATTTAAATAGGCACTGCGATGACGAAGGACTTGCGGAACGTTGGAAACTACCCAACTAGCCCCAGTAATCTGAAGACGATGA
>JBAXRM010000335.1:0-2615 GCA_037131225.1 Nostocales cyanobacterium ELA583
ATAGAGAAGCAATTTACCGAAGTCAATCAAAAAATGGATCGGCAATTTGCTGAAGTCAATCAAAAAATGGAGAAGCAATTTACTGAAGTCAACAAAAAACTAGAAATTATTGATGGTAGACTAAATAAACTGGAAATTGGACAGGCAGAATTATCAGGGGAAATTAAAACCCTAGAAGAAAAAGTTATTGGTATTGATAAAAGACTAGATAACCAAGAATTTATTAATCGTGGAGTTCTAGTAGCAGTGATTATAGCCTTAATTAGTGGAGTAGTTAAACTCTTCGGTTTCTTTCCCACTGGTAAAATCTGAAAACCTTAATTGATTCTATAGGACTCCTATTTGATTTTTGATAGCTTGCGTGGCGTAGCCATACAAGACTCAGTAGGTATCAATTCTGTCTTTCCTGTTCCCTGTTCGTAAATGTTTTTGTCCAATTACTTACGTGGCTTGTCCATACAATCCTATTCCCTATCCCCCACCCACCAGGAGGTTCATCTCTATCAAAGCTGTGAAGACCTTAGCAACACTTTCCTCCAGGGTTTCTTTTTCAGAATCACAGACAACTTCTGGGTTAAGAGGTTCTTCATAGGGATCATCAATGCCCGTAAAACCCTTAATTATACCTGAACGGGCTTTTGCGTATAATCCTTTTACGTCTCTAGCCTCACAAACAGATAGCGATGTATTTACATAGACTTCTACAAAGTTTTCTGTCATATTCCGCACCTCATTTCTCACAGACCGATAGGGACTGATCGCAGATACAATGGCTATTACTCCATTACGACTAAGTAAGTTAGCGACAAAACCAATACGACGAATATTTGTATCCCTATCTTCCTTACTGAAACCTAGTCCCTGGGAAAGATTAGTACGGATAACATCCCCATCTAAAACTTCCACCAAATAATTACGCTTTTTTAATTCGGTTTCTACGGCTTTAGCAAGGGTAGATTTACCAGAACCGCTTAATCCTGTAAACCAAAGTGTAAAACCTTTATCTCTCATTTCCAACCATGAATACAACAGCATCCAACTTAGAAATTATCGCCCAAGTCAGTTCCTCTCCAGAACTAAGTAATTGGTTACAACATGAGCATATTAGCATTGCTTTCACCACCTATCAAACCAACCGTCTCATCTTATTGGGTAGCAACCCCGAAAGCGGTTTGACAGTAAAGGAACAAGTATTTGATAAACCAATGGGGTTATATGGCAATGATCATAGCCTATACATGAGTACCCGGTATCAAATTTGGCAACTTGATAATTGTTTAGTACCCGGTGAAATACACCAGCAATCAGATCGCCTGTATATACCTAGTCGCAGTTACACCACAGGTGATCTCAATGTCCATGATCTAGTATTAGATGCCACAGGTACGCCATTATTTATCAATACAGATTTTAGCTGTTTAGCTACCATAAAATCTGGTTATAGCTTCGCCCCAGTTTGGCAACCACCCTTTATTACTAAGGCAAGAGGCACTCATGCGAGAGTGAAGTCCCGAATACGTAATTATAGACAAAATTCATTACATAGTTTACACCGAAAACATCTGTTCCAGGCACTTTCTCATAAAAATATGGCGACATATTTTGTGCATGAAGTCTTATGGGATAAGGGATTCAGAATTAACACACTACTGTTTCTGTGAGTTGAGGTTTATTAATTGTGTCAAGTTATTTTTTTACATAGATTTTTATCTATAGTAAAACAATAAAATTGTTATTAAAGAAATTTCCTTAACTTAAATTCTTAGATGATAAACTACAAGTATCCATAAACTTATACTCAAAACAGCTTGATTGCTTGATTCTAAACGTAGGGGTAAAGCATGAGCTAAACCCCTACACATCTGGGTTTTTTGTCATTTGGCAAAAGTTTAAATCTCACCCGTTTTTAGTATATACACCAATGTCAGATACTTATATTTAGTTGAAATTTTACAAAATATTGCGCCAATGCCCGCAAAAATCCACTTTATCTCTGGACTGCCCCGTTCAGGTTCGACCTTATTAGGAGCTTTGCTGCGGCAAAATCCTAGATTTCACGCCAATATGTCTAGTCCAGTTGGTACCTTAGTTAATCAAATGTTAGGGGCAATGAGCGAAGACAACGAGTTTTCTGTATTCATTTCCCCAGAACAAAAACGGGCATTAGTCATGGGCATTTTTTCAGCTTATTACCAGCCCCAAGCCGATAAAGAAATCATCTTTGACACCAACCGACAATGGTGTAGCAGATTGTCATTAATTAACGAGCTATTTCCTGGCTCAAAAGTAATTTGTTGTGTGCGTAATGTCGCTTGGATCATGGATAGCATCGAAAGGCTAATCAGAAAAAATGCCTTTGATGTATCGCGGATGTTTAATAACCCGTCCGAACGTGGCACAGTTTACACCCGCACTGAAGCCTTGAGTCAAGGAGGAAGATTAGTCGGATTTGCTTATAACGCCCTCAAAGAAGCATTTTATGGTGAACACAGTTCCTCATTACTCTTGGTGGAGTACGACATATTAACCCAAGCACCTGATAAAACACTGTCTTTAATTTATCGGTAGTGGTAAATATGTAGTGATAATAAAATTAGGCACTACAACAAGAATTA
>JBAXRM010000336.1:0-2572 GCA_037131225.1 Nostocales cyanobacterium ELA583
ACATGGGGATTGCCCCTACTCCTGACTCGATGACTCCATAAGAGGGGCAACCACAGGGGGATTGCCCCTACTCCTAACTTCTGACTCCTAATTATTTATGATTTTCCCCGATTTCGACCAGTTTCAAAAGCTTGCTGTCCAAGGTAATTTTGTGCCAGTGTATCAGGAATGGATTGCCGACTTGGATACACCTGTATCTGCTTGGTATAAAGTATGTGCAGATCAACCTTATAGCTTTTTGCTGGAATCGGTGGAAGGTGGAGAAACTGTAGGCCGTTATAGTTTATTGGGTTGTGATCCTTTGTGGATTTTGGAAGCAAGGGGAGATCAAACTACCCAAACACATCGAAATGGTTCTCAACAGATTTTCACAGGTGATCCGTTTACAGTTTTGTCTGAATGTTTAGCACCTTATCACCCAGTAAAATTACCAGAATTACCTTCAGGAATTGGTGGTTTATTTGGGTTTTGGGGTTATGAATTAATAAATTGGATGGAACCGCGTGTACCAATTCATGCCCAAGATGAGCGCAATATTCCTGATGGTTTATGGATGCAGGTAGACCAGTTATTAGTTTTTGACCAGGTAAAACGGAAAATTTGGGCGATCGCTTATGCAGATTTACGTGACCCCGCAGGTTTAGAGGTAGCATATCAAAAAGCGAGCGATCGCATTCAAGAAATGGTACGCAAGCTATCTTTACCCCTATCACCTGAAAAAACTCAATTATCTTGGACAGCCCCTGGAAACAAGCCCAAAGCGGGAATAGAGGAATATACCAGCAACTTTACCCGCCCAGAATTTTGTGCCAGTGTCGAAAAAGCTAAAGCACATATCAAAGCAGGTGATATTTTTCAAGTAGTTATTTCTCAACGCTTATCAACAGAATATAAAGGCAATCCCTTCGCCCTGTACCGTTCTCTGCGGCAAATCAATCCTTCCCCCTACATGGCTTATTTTAACTTCCAGGACTGGCAAATTATCGGTTCTAGCCCTGAAGTTATGGTGAAGGCAGAATGTAATGATGAAGGGGAAATTATTGCCACAGTCCGTCCTCTTGCAGGAACTAGACCCAGGGGAAAAAATAGCCAAGAAGATGCCGCTTTTGCAGCAGATTTACTTCAAGATCCCAAAGAAATCGCTGAACACGTTATGTTAGTGGATTTAGGCCGCAATGATTTGGGGCGAGTGTGCAGCAGCGGTACTGTAAAAGTTGATGAATTGATGATAGTTGAACGCTTCTCTCATGTTATGCACATTGTTAGTAATGTGGTGGGTAAGTTAGCACCTGACAAAACTGCTTGGGATTTACTCAAAGCTTGTTTTCCCGCTGGTACTGTTAGCGGTGCGCCTAAAATCAAGGCGATGGAAATCATCAACGAATTAGAACCAAGTCGCCGGGGTGTATATTCTGGTGTGTATGGGTATTATGATTTTGAAGGACAATTGAATAGTGCGATCGCTATCAGAACTATGGTATTACATAATCAAACGGTGACTGTCCAAGCTGGTGCGGGTTTGGTGGCTGATTCTGACCCCGAAAAGGAATATGAAGAAACTCTGAATAAAGCTAGAGGGTTATTAGAAGCTATTCGTTGTTTAAGGTGAGTTTCGCGCAAAGGTACAAAGGAGCAAAGACGCAAAGTTTAAGAGTTTGGATTTTTCTAATCAATACTGGAGTTAAACTATGATACCAGCTATTAGTAGACCTTCAACTTTACTTGGTCGAATTAAAGTTGAAAAAGTAGATACATTCAATTTATTTAAATTTACTGATGAACTCCAGAAGCGAATGGAAGAACTTTTGGAGAGAAAAAAAGCTGATTTGCTGACTTCAGACGAAGTTATAGAATTAGAAGCTATTGGAGAGTTAGACAGAATTTTCACTCACATGAATGCGATGTTAGTAGCTTAAATATTTAGGGTATATCAGGTATATCAGAAACGATAATGTTAGGGAAAAAATTATAAATTTTAAGATTCTGATGCACCCTACTTACTTAATCTATATTTATAGAAATCAAAATTGATTTCATGTGTCAAATAGCGAAAGTTGGCCTTCTCTTTTCAGCCTCCAACTGTCTTCTCCTATACGTTCTCCAATATCCTCTAAGACACTCAAAATAGTTTGATTTTCTGGTGTAGTTCCGTTTTTCAAAAGTGGTAACAGATGCAAAACTATTTCATCAAATCCCGGATTTTTCTTTTCTCTTTCCATTCTTCGTAAGTAACTGATTAAATAGTATTTAATCCTCAACTTTACATCAATATGTGATTTGAATTTTGCATCTTTTTTTATAGTAAATAGTTCAGCTTTTTCATCATAGTCAAAATTTCCCATTAAAATTGGTGTTAAATCTGAATACTCTTTTTTAACAAGTCTAAAAAGCCTAATTCTAAGCCTTTAATAATAAGTTCATCGTTAATTTGTTCCAGGGTTGCACCATCATTTTTAGCTATAATTCCTTCAATAGTTTGAATCACAATTTCTGCCATATCCATTCCTATTCCTAAGTTAGGGTTTGCTGAATAAGTATCCAAAGCGAACCTAGATGTCACACAGTGCGAAAA
>JBAXRM010000337.1:0-2558 GCA_037131225.1 Nostocales cyanobacterium ELA583
CGGGGGCGTTTTTGGTGCAGACTTGTCGCTATTTGGCGGAAAGGTTGGTGGAAGCCTGGGAAAATGCGGAAAAGGCTAATCCTGGTAAGGTGGTGGTAGCGCCGGAGGGTACGTTGTCAAAATCTGTACCGCAGGAGTGCGTAATTCCCAAGGAAGCTGATGAACGCTTGACGGTGGCGCGGCGGATTATTGCGGATAGGTGTTTGTATGGGGTGGATAAAAATCCGTTGGCGGTGGAAATGGCGAAGTTATCTTTATGGTTGATAACTTTACAAAAAAACCGTCCGTTTACATTTTTAGATCATGCTTTTAAATGTGGTGATTCGTTAATTGGTGTGAGTTTAGAACAGTTGCGTTATTGGAATTTAGATATTACAGGAACACCGGAATTATTTGCAGAGGAAATACGCCGAGAAATTGCGGCTTTACCTGTGTTGACTCCAGAAGACCAAAATCGCAAGGCGTTTTTATTGACAAAGGCTGAAGCAATTAGTTTTGATTTACGTCAAGGTTGTAATTTATTGGTGGGGAGTTATTTGAATAATTGGAATGAGAAGGAAAGGGAAGGTTTAAGGAAGACTTTATTAAATTCATTTCGGGAAGGTGCGGATATTCCTGATGGTATGGGTAAGGCTTTACCTAATTTTGATAAGTTGCGTCCGTTTCATTGGGAGTTAGAATTTCCTGAAGTTTTTATTGATAGTTCTTTATCATTGGTTGCTAATTCTGCGAGTTCTCAAAAATCAAAGTCGTCAAAATCAAAATCTACCAATTCTTCATTACAAACTCGCACTGAAGGACGTGTACTGAGCGAAGTCGAAGTAAGTCGAAATGTTCCCCATTCCCCAAAAGGTTTTGATTCACTTGTGGGAAATCCTCCTTTTATGGGTGGATTAAAACTATTTACTCAATTTGGTTTAGGTTATCGTGATTATTTAGTAAATCAATTGGCTAATGGAGTAAGAGGAAAAAGAGGAACAGCAGATTTATGTACTTATTTTTTCCTCCGGGCTAAAGATTTACTAAATGAAAATGGCAACTTTGGGTTAATTGCTACTAATACCATTTCTCAAGGTGATACTAGGGAAGTTGGGTTAGACCAGTTAATAGAAAATTGTACTATTTATCGGGCTGTACCTAGTAGAACTTGGCCGGGTAGTGCAAATTTAGAAGTTGCTTATGTTTGGTTAAGAAAAGGTAGCTGGAATGGTGAATTTATTTTAGATGAAAAGCCTGTTGATGGAATTACGGCATTTTTAACAAATCCTGGTAAAGCATCTGGTAATCCTTATCAATTAGCAGCAAATCAAAATAAATCTTTTATTGGTTCTTATGTTTTGGGGATGGGTTTTGTTTTGACTCCAGAGGAAGCACAAGCATTAATTGAAAAGGATGCAAAAAATCAAGATGTGTTATTTCCTTATTTGAATGGACAAGATTTGAATACAAATCCTGACCAGTCTCCAAATCGTTGGGTAATTAACTTTTTTGATTGGCCTTTAGATGCTGAACATGATGATCCTAAAAATCCTAAAGGTAGACCTTATGCAAGTGATTATACTGATTGTTTAGCAATTGTTGAAGAAAAGGTAAAACCTGAAAGAGATAAATTAGGCTTAAAATCAGATTCTTCAGCAAAAGGTTATGCAAAATATTGGTGGCTTTATGCAAGAAGAGGTCTAGAACTTTATAGTGCGATCTCAAAAATGGAAAGGGTGTTAGTATGCGCCTGTGTTTCAAAACTTCTAATTTTTACAGTAGTTGAAAATAGTTATGTTTTTAATAAAAAGCTAGTTATTTTCAATCTTAACCAATTTTGTGGATTATCTATTTTACAATCGGATTTTCATGTTGTTTGGTCTTGGCAATATAGTTCAACCCTTCGGGATGCAGGAATTAACTATTCTCCAACTGATGTTTTTGAAACATTCCCCTTCCCCACATCAACAGCAAACCTAGAAGAAATAGGCGAAAAATATTACACTCACCGCCAAAAAATCATGTTAACCCATCAAGAGGGATTAACCAAAACCTATAACCGTTTTCACAACCCCGACGAAACCAACCCAGACATAGAACAATTACGCACATTACACATAGAAATGGATAACGCCATAGCTGCTGCTTATGGTTGGGAAGATATAGAATTAGATCATGATTTTCATGATACAAAACAAGGTATCCGTTTCACGATTTGCGAAAATGCACGCAGGGAAATATTAGATAGATTATTGCAATTAAATCATCAAAGATACGCGGAAGAAGTCGCCGAAGGTTTGCATGATAAAGGGAAGAAAAAAGCGAAAGGTGGGGGGAAGAAGAAGGTACAGGAGGAAGTGAATAATGATGTGAAACAGATTGAGATGTTTTAGGGAATGGGGAAATTGTCAGAATCAGGATGTCCAGGATTATAGGATTTTCAGGATGTGGTTTTGATATTTTTTGTGTGGTGTTTGGTAATTGTTATTTGTCAGAATCAGGATGTCCAGGATTATAAGATTTTCAGGATGTTGTTGATAAATTTTCTGTTTGGTGTTTGGTATTTGTTATTTGTCTGA
>JBAXRM010000338.1:0-2432 GCA_037131225.1 Nostocales cyanobacterium ELA583
ACACGTAAAGTTTGTTCTTTACAAGCTCAGTGGCTTTAGCCCTGAGTTATTGACTAGGGAATAGGAATTTAGATTTAGTTACTATATATGCTACTAGGGATTTTTGAATTTGGCGTTGTTTATCTTAGCAAAATTCACCATCCTATCCCCATGATAGGAGATAAAAATCTGGAACTGTTCTTGATAATTGTTTATAGGTTGCCAAATTATGGTACAATAGTGTACTGTTGTTAAAGTGAAGTCATAAATCAATGACTAAACTGAAAATACAAGGTTAAAATCCAAGTAAATAAGCGCCTTTGGCCGATTGGGGAGGCAACGAACTCATAATTCGTCTTCAGGCTGGTTCGATTCCAGCAGGGCGCACTTTACAAAATTCTAGCTACAGTCACGTTTTTGGAGTAAGACAGTAGTTACTGAATTATATACTTAGATCCCTTGACTTCTTGAAGAAGTCGGGGATCTAACACAACGCAATGATATATTTAGATTCATCTCCACCGTATCTACTATTAAAGGTATGATTATTTGGCAACCAGGGCAGCAAATTAATAACGGTAGATTTATCATTCAGGGTAAACCCTTGGGTAGCGGTGGTTTTGGAACTACCTACAAAGCATTAGAACCTAGCACAGGTAAATTATACGCCATTAAAACCCTCAATCAGCAAATGCAATTGCGAGAGGATTTTGCAGAACAACAGGTTAAGTTTATTAACGAAGCCTTGACAATTAAAGGTTTTGATCATAAGCATATTCTCAAAGTCCATGAAGTGATTCAAGCAGGTGAGCTTTTTGGCGTGGTGATGGAATATATTGATGGAGTAACTTTATTTCAATATCTTCAGAAAAAGGGACAACTTGCCGAAAGCGAAGCACTATTATATATAGACCAAATTGGTCAGGCTTTAGAATATATTCACGCTAAAGGTAGTTTACATCGGGACATTAAACCTGCAAATATTCTCTTACGTCGAAATAAACAAGAAGCGGTTTTAATTGATTTTGGTTTAACTCGCAGTATTGCAACTAAAAGCATGACAAATGCTTTAACAGAAGGTTATGCACCTATTGAACAATATCGTCGCAAAGGGAGTTTTGGATCTCATACCGATGTTTATGCTTTAGCTGCTACTTTATATTATCTGCTCACGGCTGATGGACTCAACAAAGAGGGTGAATTTAGTCCTGTACCCGCGCAAAACCGGAAATATGATGATGAACCTTTACCCGCACCTAAACATTATAATTCTATTACTCAGAGGTGAATGATGCTATTTTGCAAGGTATGGAAATAGAACCGGAAAAGCGGACTCCGACGGTGTTGAAGTTTCGGGAAAATTTGGGTTTGGTGGTTCAACCGAGAAGAACCCCACCCCCTAACCCCCTCCCCGCAAGCGAAGAGGGGGGACTAAAATCATCCTGTGAAATGGACTATAGGAAACTGCGTGACTACCTCGCACAAGGGAAATGGAAAGAAGCAGACGAGGAAACATTACGGGTAATGTTAGCGGTTGCGAAACGGGAAATGGAAGGTTGGTTAGATGATAAAAGTATTGATAATTTTCCCTGTGAAGACCTCCGCACCATTGACCACTTGTGGTTAAAATACAGTAATGGGCGTCTTGGTTTTTCTGTTCAAAAACGCATTTATCAAGGTTTAGTTGGAACGGGAGAATGGGACGGAGACATCAGACCAACCGGGGACAAGGTAGGATGGAGAAAAAGAGGCAACTGGTTGTACTACAACGATATTACTTTTGACAAGAAAGCACCAGAAGGACACCTCCCTTCTCTTTTCAGTATTTCTTGGGGGAGCTATTATATATTTCGTTGGGAGTATTTCTTCTCTCACGTCGAGACTTGTAAATTGTAACATTTAAAGGTTACAGAAAATTATTAAGTCTGAATCAGGATATCCAGGATTAAAGGATTAACAGGATGGTAATTTATAGCTGGTTTGTTTGGTGATGAAATTTGCATTTGTCTGAATCAGGATATCCAGGATTAAAGGATTAACAGGATGGTAATTTATAGCTGGTTTGTTTTTGCATTTGTCTGAATCAGGATAACCAGGATTAAAGGATTAACAGGATGTAATTTATAGCTGGTTTAAATTATTCAAAAACAATCATTCAAAAACATCCTAAAAAAAAACAACTTCCACCAAAAATCATCCAATCACATCCTGTACATCCTCAAATCCTGGATATCCTGATTCAGACAAAAAAAACAACTTCCACCAAAAATCATCCAACAACATCCTGTAAATCCTCAAATCCTGGAAATCCTGATTCAGACAAATAAAATCACCAACTCCCACCAAAAATCATCCAACAACATCCTGTAAATCCTCAAAATCCTGATTCAGACAAATAAAAATCACCAACTCCCACCAAAAATCATCCAACAACATCCTGTAAATCCTCAAAA
>JBAXRM010000339.1:0-2429 GCA_037131225.1 Nostocales cyanobacterium ELA583
CAGAAATGTATCAACAACAATTAGCAGAAATTAAAAAACAAGAACGAGAAGAAGGAGAACAACAAGGACTCCAAAAAGGAAGACAAGAAGGTCTAGCAAGAGAACGTCGAGCTATGATTGAAAGTATCCTAGAAGTACGTTTTGGAGAACTTGATTCAGAATTAGCCACAATTATTGATCAAGTAATTGCTATGACTAGGGAAGAATTTACTCCTTTGCTTTTGCAATTATCTCGTGAAGAGTTATTAGCAAGATTTACAAATTAAACTAGATACCCGACTTCTTAAAGAAGTCGGGTATCTGAATGAATACAATATTTTTAGCACTTTCAACGAAAACCCATATTTTGATATATAGAATTGCGTAACCTATTAACAGTCTTTGGATCATTTCCAGCAACTACAATCAAGACTGTATCGTTTTCACAAGATATTTTTGCTCTATTATTGTTAATATCACCTTGTAAAATGTAACCTGAATTAGAATTTCCTCCTGTTTTTAAATTAATAAAATTTGCTGTTTCCATAGCTTGATATCCTCTTTGCTGACATTCTTGAAGACTCATATTATGCTTGATAATTCTCCATTTTATTTCAGGAGGATTAGCTGTTTCTGAAGGGGATGTATGACGTAAGTTCCAATTGGGTGGTGCTGGTGGTCCACAGGTAATTTGACCATAAACATTCACGGTACATACACCACCTGGCCAATCTGCACATTTCATTTGTCCATATTGATTTTGAACACAATTATAGCCACATAGTTGTTGCCCATAGTTATTAGTAATACATTGTCCTTTGGGAATTTCTTGAGCAGCAGCATGAGGTATTGGGTTACTAACTACAGCAGTTAAAGTTAAAGTTGCAATAACATAATTGCGCCAATCAAGTTTTTTCATGAAATTTATCATTAAATATTATTCCTATTTACTTTATAAAAACCACTAAATTTAAATAAGATTATTTCTACTCAATGTAACTACATGGGTACAGCAGTTCTTCTTTTGATATTAAATTACCATTAGTTGTCATAATTTTACCATTGGAATAGTACCAAACTACTCCTTTTTCTCCTGCACGAGTTGTCATGATTTTGCCATTGGAATAGTACCAAACTACTCCTTTTTCTCCTGCATAATTTGTCATAATTTTACCATTAGAATAGTACCAGGTTGCTCCTTTCTTTCCTGCATAATTTGTCATAATTTTACCATTTGAGTAATATAGAGTGTTCCTATTTCTTCTCTGGGCTGCTTTGCATAACTTATATAGTTCTTTTGTTTCTGAACTACTATTTATGCCAGATTGAAAAGCACTGGAACAAGCCTGTTGTGCTTGATTATGAGAAATACCAAGCGGAATTAGTTGGTTGATACAGTCACTTGTATCAGCCTTTGCAGATCCAGGAAAAAAGGTAATACTAGTAATAGTTGCAACAGAGAAAAGAGTTTTTAACAATTTCATCATATTTTGTAAATAGATTTTATTAGCTATTTAGAGAGACTAGATCCCCGACTTCTTAAAGAAGTCGGGGATCTGAATGAATATGAATCGCTCAAAATCATCCTATTCCTAAAAGAGCGATAGCGAAGCGCTCCGCAGGAATCGCTCAAAATCATCCTATTCTCAAAAAAGTGATAGCGAAGCGCTCCGCAGGAATCGCCTAAAATCATCCTTTCATGAAAGAGCGATCGCCTAAAATCATCCCATTATCAAAAAAGTGATCGCCTAAAATCATCCTGTTATGAAAGAGCGATCGCGAAGCACTTCGTAGAAATCGCATGAAAATATAGTGATGAACGTGGATGAATGTTTAATTTTTTGTGTTAGCGAGTAAAACAAACTCTAAGTACACCTGAGTTATCTCCCAGTGACTTGTCAGAATCATTGATTCGGATAGAGGTTCGGGTTATTGGTTTAGGGAGTTGCTGAGATCCACGCACCCATACATATCCATAACCATCAGTTGGTACATCTACAAATAAAGCACCGAAAGGAAAATTCTGATCGTATTTGTATTGCTTATATGGTTCTAGTCCTGGCTCATTGTGGCCTTGTGGTCCAACAGGGGCATAGTTTCGATAATCTACAGTCCAACCTCCTTGTACACTAGCTATGCTGGTATAGGGGCTACCAAGGTCAAAATATTGCCAGCCTTTTTTTGAACTCACATCAAAACATTTAACTTGTTGAGCTTTAACTTCAGATGTATTAAAAATTCCGGCGAATAATACAGCAGACATAGTTGCAACAGAGAAAAGAGTTTTTAACAATTTCATACGCTTATTTTTCCAAAAATTTGTGAATTACTAAGTTGTTAGTTTTAGAAAGCGATCTCTAAAATCAACCTTTCACCGATAGTATTTTTCCCCACCAAAAAAATCAATGTGTATCCCCGCAGAAAAATGTGCGAACTCCCGCAAATAAAAT
>JBAXRM010000340.1:0-2423 GCA_037131225.1 Nostocales cyanobacterium ELA583
CTATCCCCATCAAGTCATTTATTTGTCCCGGTTTTATGTTTATTCAGCAAGCCCTTTATAGTTTTTTAGATTCATTTTTTATACTGAACTAAGAAATAACCTGAATAGGAATCTCAATTAGGTACGATTTGTTTAAGTTTTGCTATGATGATTTAATATTTAAAAATAGATCCTATTAGATCTAGAAATTGAAAAATATTCTCAGAATTTTCCATATATCCAGTTAATAATGGCAATGGATATTTTTGAGTCTACTAAGGTTAAGGTAAAAATCTATCTAAAGCAGCTTTTAATTGTTGAATCTCTGATTCTATATTACCCTCTTGGGCGGCTCTCCCAATACACTCAGTTAAATGTTCATCTAACACAATTCGTGCTACTTTATCTAATGCCCCACGCACAGCAGCAATTTGTAATAGGACATCAGGACAAGGAGTATTTTGTTGTACCATTGTTTTAATTCCGCGTACGTGTCCTTCTATGCGGGAAAGTCGGTTAACAATTCGCCGTAAAGACTCTTCACTATGAACATGAGGATGAACGGAATTAACCTGATTGTGTGTATGATCTGGATGGTTGTGATCATGTAGATGTTGTCCTGGCTCTGATACAGGTAAAGATTCGTTAGTATTCATGAGTTATTCTATGAATATTTGTTTAGGCATTTTGGCTTTAATTAATATTTTAACCTAGAGAGATAGAAATTTTTAATGTTCTTTAACTGACGCTGCTGAGTTACCCACACACTGAAAATATTCATATTTGAACCAAGATTCAGCAAAATCAAAGAAACTTAAAGTTGAGTGAAAATGTCAATAAACTAGAATGAGATGTAGATAGATTTATCAAGAAACAGCAAAAAATTAGGCTTGTAGATTAGGTTGTGATTATGCGATTTTCCCAAATGTCCCGGTCTATCCGACAACTCAGTACCCATATTGTAGCGATTTTTATGGGAGTGATGTTGACTGTCACTTCCCTGCGGGTGTTACCTTCAGCAGCAGAGCCAGGTCCAAATCCTGTCACTGAGTCATCCACAATACTTGTTAAAAAGCCATCTTCCGCTACGGCTGTCATTGGTAGTCATAGTTTTGTGACAGCAGCAGTGAATCGTGTTGGCTCGGCAGTAGTGAGAATTGATACAGAAAGAACGATTACGCGCCGGAATGATCCAATGATGGAAGATCCCTTTTTTCGGCGGTTTTTTGGTGATAGCTTTCCCCAACAATCACCGACTGAACAGTTACGGGGTTTAGGTTCTGGTTTTATTCTTGACAAAAGCGGCGTAATTCTTACCAATGCTCACGTAGTTGATAAGGCTGATAAAGTCACAGTTCGTCTCAAAGATGGTCGGACTTTTGAAGGTAAAGTTCAAGGCATTGATGAGGTTACAGATTTAGCTGTAGTTAAGATTGATGCTGGTAAGGATTTACCTGTTGCCCCTTTAGGTTCTTCTAATAATGTTGAAGTGGGAGATTGGGCGATCGCTGTGGGGAATCCGTTAGGATTTGATAATACTGTTACTTTGGGGATTGTCAGTACCCTGAAACGTTCTAGCGCCCAAGTAGGAATTAGTGATAAACGGTTAGATTTCATTCAAACTGACGCAGCTATTAACCCCGGTAATTCCGGTGGACCATTGTTAAATGGTTTAGGAGAAGTGATTGGCATTAATACCGCAATTCGCGCTGATGCTATGGGGATTGGGTTTGCAATTCCTATTGATAAAGCTAAAGCGATCGCATCTCAATTGCAACGAGATGGTAAAGTTGCTCATCCCTACTTAGGTGTACAAATGGTGACATTAACACCGGAATTAGCCAAACAGAATAATAATGATCCTAATTCCATGTTTGCAATTCCTGAAGTTAAAGGTGTTTTAGTCATGCGAGTTGTGCCTAATTCCCCTGCTGCAACTGCGGGTATCCGTCGCGGAGATGTTATTTTGCAAATTGAGAATAAAGCCATTATCAGTGCAGAACAATTGCAAAATGTGGTGGAAGAAAGTACCCTTGGTAAAGCTTTACAAGTAAAAATTCAAAGAGGTAATCAAACACAAATACTTTCAGTCCGCACTGCTGAATTGAAAGACCTTTCTTAATATCTATATCCCCGATTTTTTGAAGAGGTCGGGGATTTATTTCTGTGAATATAATTAAGTGGAAAAAGTTGGATGTTTAAGGATATTGAATAATGTTTCAAACAGATCCGCCACTGGCTGCAAAAGAAACATTACCAACAATGTATGATCTTCCTAGCGAAGACCCGGAGGAAAGAGGTTTGCCAGATCAAATTCATGCTGAACTTTTAAGTCAGAATGGTATTTACCACCGCTTACATTCTCTGCAACAAACGGGAGAACTGATAGATTGACACTCTCAGGTCTTTAGACACTGAGATTCTTTAATCAATGAGCCAACTTA
>JBAXRM010000341.1:0-2376 GCA_037131225.1 Nostocales cyanobacterium ELA583
GATTTTCTTGATAACGAAATAAAACTTGTCCGTTGGCTTCGATTTCTGCTAAAGTGGTTTCATCACTGTAAAATCGCCCCTCTCCGTGAGCAATCGGTAAAGTGATAATTTCTCCTTCAGTATAACCCTGAGTCCAAGGTAAATTATTACGCTCAACTTTCAGGGGGGAGCGATCGCATATAAAATGCAAATCTTGATTCCTAGCCAATGCTCCAGGTAATAAACCAGCTTCAGTTAATACTTGAAAACCATTACAAATACCGATGACAAATTTACCCTGTTGTGCATGGTTGATGACTTGCTGCATGACAGGAGAAAAGCGAGCGATATATGTCTTAAGCATAATTAGTTCTCTTAGGTTATCTGCTCAGATTTATAGTGAATAGCCCTTCTATTCTCTCTCAAATTCACAATTTTTTGCTTGACAGACCACTAGGACTCCTTCTCGCAATTTTTGCTCTAATGCTTCTTCTAGCTCTGGCTGAAAGCTTTGTTCTTTCACTCGTAGTATCTGTTGCTCTCTTTCAGCTATGGTCATGAGAGGCTACCTCACTTTTGATTGTCCTTCATCCATAGCGCTTCGCTATCGCACTCCCACATCCCAAAAGAGATCGCACTTCCACATCTCAAAAACAGTGATTCCTACGGAGCGCTTCGCTATCGCATCTCCACATCCCCGAACAGCGATATCTTCCCTTGACAAAATATTTTCATACAATTAACATGAAATTAGCAAATAATTTATTGAAATTATGATGTTTAGCCTAAGCGATATTCACCCCTTATCAGAATTTCAGCGCGGAGCAAAGATGTTTCTGGATAAGTTAAAAGAAACTCAATCTCCCATTGTGTTGACTGTGAATGGTAAAGCTGCTGCTGTGGTTCAGGATGCTGAAAGTTATCAAAAACTTATTGATAGACTGGAATTACTGGAATCTGTTGCTAAGATCCGTCAAAGTATAAATGAGTTTGAACAAGACGAGGGTATGCCCTTAAATCAAGCATTTGCAGAATTTAAGGAAACATAAGGCATACCGGATTGAGATTTCACCTAGTGCTATTGCTGATATTGAGAGTATTTTCCTGTGGATATAAAGAGGATTCGCACAGAAAGAGCTTTTCGTTGGGTGCGGGGATGTTATGAAATTATGCTGACGTTGGAAAATTTTCCACAACGTTGTTCTTTAGCTATAGAAAGTAAGTATATGGGAATTGATGTTCGACAACTTCTTTATCAAAAACAATTTTTAATTTTATTTACGGTTAAAAATCTTGGGGAAGAGGAAGGAGTTGTATATATTCATCGTGTTCGTCATGGTTCTCAGCAGAGATTGGAAAATATACAGGATTTATTAGGAGATGACTTATAAAATTTGAGACTGAATAGCGATTCCTGCGGAGCGCTTCGCTATCGCACTCCCACATCCCCAAACAGCGAACTGCTTGCAGCAGCGCTTCGCTATCGCACTCCCACATCCCCTAAACAGCGAACTGCTTGCAGCAGCTTCGCTATCGCACTCCTACACATCCCCAAAACAGCGTATAGTTAAATTAGGCTTAAAACTATAAATAAGCAAAAAATGTATGTCTAACTATCAAGAATTGTTACAACAAGCTAAAAGTCTGACTCCAGAAGAACAACTTAAATTAGTTGAGGATTTATCTATCTTAATTCGTCAACAATTGAAAATGACATCAAACCCAAAGCGTAGTATTTTAGAATTGCGTGGTTTAGGTAAGGAAATTTGGGGAAATATTGACGCTCAAGAATATGTTAACCAGGAGCGTGATTCATGGAATGGTTAAATGAATTACAGGGTAAAATTATAGGTTTAGATACTGCACCGCTAATTTATTTTATAGAAGAAAATCCTAGTTATTTAGAAGTTACAGATGCTTTTTTTACAGCTATGTATAGAGGTGGGTTTAGTGTTGTCACGTCGGTTTTAACTATATCAGAAGTTTTAGTTTATCCTTTACGTGCAGGCAATACAATATTAGCTCAACAATATCGTGATATTCTCTTCAATTCGCAAGGTTTAACAACTATTGAAGTGTTACCAGATATTGCTGAAAATGCAGCTAAATTAAGAGCAGATTACAATTTAAGAACACCGGATGCTATTCAAATGGCTACTGCTATTTATGGTGGTGCGTCTTTTTTCTTGACAAATGATATACGTTTACCTTCTTTACCAGGGTTAACTGTGTTGGTTTTAAATCAATTGATAAGTTAAGTGCTTTTAAATACAGCGATCGCACCTCCTCATCCCCAAAAAGCGAACTGCTTGCAGCAGCGCTTCGCTATCGCACCCCCACATCCCAAAAAGCGAACTGCTTGCAGCAGCGCTTCGCTATCGCACCCCCACATCCCAA
>JBAXRM010000342.1:0-2362 GCA_037131225.1 Nostocales cyanobacterium ELA583
AAGGTCGTTGAGATCATATCACATCTGCTGTTACAAGTCAATGAATCAGGCGAATTTATTCGCCCGTGTCGCTTATATCTCAGGTCTAAAGACACTGAGCTTTACGCTTACCGGGTAATCTTGTAAAAACGGTTAGGAACTTTACTTTTTCTTAACAAAAAAATTCAGTTTAAAGCCTATCCCCGTGAACGGGGAGAGGTTTACCAGATGGGTAAAGTTTTAAGCCGTTTGCAGTATAGTAGAAAACAGAATATATGTCCCAATCACCAATTATCCAGTTATTCTTGTTAAACACCACGGCAGTAAGTTACAGTAATTAGGTAAATATCATTTTCGACACATGAGTTTATACTCTCTCGGTTTGTCAGCCTCTTGATTAGCAAATATTAGTAAAAAAGTATCGGTTCAGTGATTAATATAGATCAAAAAACCCTTACAACTGAAGACAGTCATACCATCATGGTATTGACACCTACTGGGCGCTTAGATATTACTACTGCTTGGCAATTTCGTGTCAAGCTACAGGAATGTATTTCTAACCATAGTCGTCATGTTGTTGTCAATCTAGGCCAAGTAAATTTTATTGATAGTTCTGGTCTGACTTCCTTATTATCTGGAATGCGTGATGCAGATAAAGTAAAGGGCAGTTTTCGGATTTGTAATGTTCATCCAGAAGCAAAGCTAGTGTTTGAAGTCACAATGATGGATACTGTATTTGAAATCTTTAATACTGAAGAGGAAGTTTTACAGACTCCACTCCCAAGTCTGACCAGTCAATAAAATTTATAAACTCGTTTTTATTCGACTTTCACGAATTAGGTCTGATTAGTCCATACTAGATAATAGAAATACGTCTTTACTAAAATTTTCTTTGTGAATAACGTCCGTACAGTATCTGATACAAAAAGAACCTTTTACACTCTTCACACCAGGCCAATTAACACTATTTACCGCCGGGTAGTGGAAGAGTTGATGGTAGAAATGCACCTGCTATCAGTCAATGTTGATTTTAGCTACGATGCAATTTATGCCCTGGGCGTTGTCACCACCTTTGACCGCTTCATGGACGGCTACCAACCAGAACAGGATCAAGAGTCAATTTTTCAAGCTATCTGTCAGGCTGTGGAACAAGACCCCCAGCAATACCGACAAGATGCCTCAAGATTGCAAGCTTTAGCTGCCAGTTTACCAGTTAAGGAATTAATTGCCGGTTTGAGCCAAGCAACTTCTTTAAATCAAGACGGAGATTTGCAAAGGCAACTAGAAGTAGTTGCTGGGAAATCCCACTTTAAATACAGTCGGTTATTTGGTATTGGTTTGTTTGCATTATTGGTACAGTCAGATCCTGAACTTGTCAAAGATAATCAACAAAGGTCTGAAGCATTAAAAGCGATCGCCAATGGGTTACATATGTCCGAAGATAAACTCATCAAAGATTTAGAACTATACAGTTCTAACTTAGAAAAAATGGCACAAGCACTCATAGTCATGGCGGATATAGTGTCAGCAGATCGTAAGAAACGTGATGCTTTAAAGCAAGCCTAGCCATTAACCCTATCCCGTACCAATAATTTTTGGGCGGGATATTCGCTGCAAATATCTCTCTAGATAGCAAAAAGCCCGCTTACACTTTTAAGTGTTCAGCGAGCTTAAAAAATTATTGAAAATGGAGCTTATGGGAGTCGAACCCATGTCCAAATTGGGTATTAACCCTCCACTCGTTCACAGGTTTAGCCTTTCTGACCCTCAAGGCGGGAATCGTTCATTATCCCGAACGTAGGATGCTCTGATTTAATCTTAACCATCAAGCCAACCAGAGAACGCTTGAATAGTGCATCCGTTGGGGGTTAGGTCTTTAATCCTTAACGGAGTCAAATTAAAGACGCTCGAACCTATTAGAGGTTTCTTAGGCAGCTACTAGAGCTTCCCGACGAGCAAATTTTACGATATTGTTCGCATTTACTTTTTTTTCGAGTCATTGATTTCCGAGAGGTAACTCGCTCTCGACCTGAATCACAGAGTAGCTTTCGCCAACCTGTCGAAACCGTTAAAGCCCCACGCACTTCTATTATAGTACGCAATTTTGCCAATTGACAAATAAAAAGTATAGTTATTTGATTTTGGGCATAAATTAAAAAATCAAAAGTAAAGATACTTCTCCGTCCGACGCTCTTCTAACATTTTCACAACTTCTTCGTATGTTGGTGCAGGACGATCTGTTTTTAGTAAGCCTCACATCCGTTGAATCGCACCAGAACGATCAGCTTCCAAAGTCGACTGATTTTGCAGTGACTCAATTATGGCACTTACTAGTACCGCTTTGCGGAAGTCAAAAGTCAAAAATCAAAAGTCAAAAGTAATA
>JBAXRM010000343.1:0-2312 GCA_037131225.1 Nostocales cyanobacterium ELA583
CTAACTACCTGGTCAATTTTTTTTTGCCTTTTTCCACTTTTTCAGCAAGCCCTATCTATACTAGGGGTATGACCCCCTATTCGCCAGCAGTATCCTTAGAGAAGTCGGGGGTCTATTTCATATTTATTTATTTTGAACTATAGGGCAGAGAAGAATGGTGTAAAATAATACGCAATTTTCCATCACCACCTCTAATAAACTGCCAGGTTTTATCTACTATTGTGACTTTACCTGTTTTATCAGTTATGGAAACATTACCCATAGTGGTAGCAGTATTACCAAGAATAAAAATACCAGCGTTGCGAATTTCCACCTTTCGCCATCCTTTGAGAGCAAAACCAGTATCTTTAGGGAAGGAGGAATCACCACCCACAAAATAAGACAAAGCTCCTTTGTGTGTCGTGCGGAAGGTCTGGTCTCCAGTTGTCAAGGTTGGCTTGAACAACACCAATCCCGATTGATAAGCATATGCTTGATCTATTATATTGTCAGCCAATTTTCTAGCAGCGGCTATCCCCTTTTCATCATAGGTGGTACTGATGGAAACCAGTGCTTCACCCCAGGCTTTTTGAGCAGCCAGCACTTCAGCCTCAGTAATGGATATATTAACTACTGATGTCTTAGAATTTGATGAGGTCGGCTTAGTGGTGGTACTATTAACTTGACCATGAGCCATTGATGGCGCAGTAACCAACAAGGCTATAGTAGCAGCGGTTACAGAAAGATTGACTTGTAATTGTTTAAAGGGGTTGGTATGCATACTAACAAGAAATATCAAAGGGGAAGTTAAAAAACGTCTCAACAATATCTAACAACCTTGTGCCAAATCAGTCCAATATTTACTATAAATAGTTACCATAAGTAATCATCTATGCTATCATTTAATGATTTAATTTAAGGTGTTGTGCATTTAATTTGTATAATTCTTGCGGGCAAGATGCCCGCACTACAAGAAATTTTTGGGTATTTTTTTAATTGGAAGTCCCTTAAGGTAAGTTCCTTTTGGTCGAGCAATTTTTAGATCGCGTGGATGACGGCAAAAAACTATGGCAAATGTTTAAGAAATTTGCGATAATTCGGTGAAAGTAATTGACAATTAATGCTACAATAAATCAATAATTACTTGGTATCATACATGGTCAGTAACCCAGCCCTAAAGGGACTGGGCTTGCAAGAGTAATCAAGCAAGCCGTACTGACCAGACCACCCTGAGTTTACTCTTTCCCCCTGTACCGGAACAAGTAACGCTGGAAAGCGAGAAGGACTTGAGCATCCAGAGTCCAAAATGTTCTTCTATTCCCTCAGAGCGATCGCCATTGAACAGCCTGAATTTGTTGTTATTGAACAACCCAGAGGAATTATCAACAACGGACTTAGAACAGTGCTTGGAGGACTCAGAATGGTCCAATATAGTTGGGAAGATCCAGAAATCATATCAGCAGCGGAACTCGGCGCACCCCATGAAAGAGAAAGGCTGTTCATTATTGCCTACCCCAACGACTTTCAACGGGGTGCCGACCGGCTGGCACGAACAGAAAATAAAAAACTCAAGGACGGCACAATTGCTACTTACTTATCCTAAAGTAAGTGGTGAAAGAGATCCTTTAAATCATCTGCATTGGCGATGGGGGTATTACTATGAAATTAAAATTGATGGTCAATGGAAAAACCGCAGTTTACCTATATCTGCTCGGATAGTACCACAGGTCAAAATCCTGATTGAAACCCGCCGTTCCGTAGAAGAAATCAAGGATTTTATATTGCAATCAAAACATAAAAAGGAGGGTAAACAGAGCGATTCCTGCGTAAAGTTTTGTAACAAATTCAACGTTATCACCTGTGTCTATATGCTAAAAAAGCACACTGAGTAAGGCTTTTAGTCTTATAAAAGCTTCCCGCTTATTTATCCATCTTGTAAAACATTGCCGAAAACGGAAGTTGAAGACTTTTATCAAGAAAGGACAAAACCCTTGTTATTCCGCTCAATTGATCTCATAAGATTGCCTAAAATGAGCCAAACTAGGCAATGTTTGAAAGGCATACTCGTCTTATGTAGTAGCAATCCAAAACTGTTGCTAGATAAAGGAAAACACACGCTTATCATCTATTATTGCAATGAATCGCTCTCAAAAAACAATGGGGTTTCCATAACCCATATTAAGTGATGATTCCGCACAACAACATTTCTATGTAATACACCGTTAATTTGACGTTTTTCCGTGTATTACATGGATAAGATTAGTTCTCTACTTTAAAGCCCACATTCCGCAGGTGTTTTTTGAATTTTCGGAATTATCCATAACCCAATGATA
>JBAXRM010000344.1:0-2271 GCA_037131225.1 Nostocales cyanobacterium ELA583
TGCCTTTTGCCTTTTGCCTTGCCATAACGACAATTTTCAACACTCACCTACTTATGCTTCGATTCCATATTTTTTTATGAATGAGTACATCTAAATTAAATTATGAGTAAACGTCCTCCAGGTTTAGTATTAATCGTTATCTACAAAGGCTTCGTTGCCTTACTACTTACAACCACATCTATTGTTTTACTTTTAGCATTAAAAAAACATGATGCCCTTGTCGAATTTTCCGACTCTTATGTATTGGAAGGTAAACTTTCAATTATTGAATGGTTCATAGAAAAAATTATTGATATTAAACCACAAACCTTAAAATTTAGTGGCATTGCTATGGCGATATATGCCATAGTAACTGCAATCGAAGCAGTGGGTTTATGGTATGAAAAAACCTGGGCAAAAATATTAGTTATCGGATTAGTTGGTATTAGTATTCCTCCCGAAATATTTGAGTTACTGCAAGGTTTTACAACTATAAAGTTGGTAGTTTTAATCATAAACATAATTGTCTTATTGTATTTAATTCAACATTTTTCTAAAGATAAACATGAAAGAGTTTGAATTAGATAAATGAGATACTAAACTCTTACTCTCTGCTCCTCTGCGTGTTAGTATAGCGTGGCGAAGCCCAATAAATTGATATTCTTAATCACATTCAAAAAGTCAGAAATAATTAAAAATGTCTAATTCCCCCGAACAGCTTACTATCACACCTGATGGTTATGCACCTCGATTAAAGCGTCTCCGTCAACTGAGTGGACTATTAGATAATATAATTACCATTCCCGGAACACAGGTAGGAATTGGTTTAGATCCAATTATTGGATTATTGCCCATAGGTGGTGATGCTTTAGGACTAATCTTTTCATTTTATATTATCATTGAAGCCGCACAACTAGGCGTATCTACAGCTACATTAGGACGGATGGTAATGAATGTGATTGTTGATTGCTTAGTTGGGGCTATTCCCATGTTAGGAGATTTGTTTGATCTCGCCTGGAAAGCTAATAATTACAATATCATTTTATTGGAAGAATCTTTAAAATCTCTGCACCAAAATAAAAAAGCAGATAAATCATTTATTCTGTTTTTTAGTATTGGTTTATTTTTGCTGGCTATTGTCTTAATATCCATACCTGTGATATTACTAAGAATATTATGGCAAATCTTCACTGGTAGTTAAATTATTTATTTATAAAATCATGAAAGATTGGTGGCAAGATAATTTTCCTCAAGGGCGACAAAATCTCGTTATTCCTGATTCTCAAGGTTATCCGATTCAAATAGCCTATGGTGAAAAAGGTAAAGGTAAGCCCCTATTTTTATTACATGGTTTAGGCAGTTGGAGTTATAATTGGCGGCATAGCATTGAACCATTATCGCAACATTTTCGGGTAATTTGTTGTGATTTCAAAGGGTTTGGTTTTTCGGAAAAACCTGTATCTCGTCGAGAAGAAAATGGACATCAAATTATTGAATTAAAACGCATTATTCAAGCTTTATGTGATGAACCACCGATAATTGTTGCTGAATCTATAGGGGCATTAATTTCTCTGGGATTAGCTGGTGAAAATCCTCACATAATTGGACGTTTGGTAGTAGTTAATGCCCCTATTTTTACAGAAACTTTACCGCATTGGGCTATGGGTATACTTGCCCAAACACCAATAGAAATTATCCATGCAATTGATTATTTACGTCTTGCATATTGGTTTGCACCTTTAGTTAAAGAAGTGATGGGAACAGAAAGACGTAAGGTATTATATGATCCTTCACTGTTAACAGAAGAAGATATTTATTGGATTACTTATCCATTTATTGAAATTCCTGGAACTTTGGTAAAAGTTGCCGAAGATTTACAAATTGCTGCTAAAGAAATTGAGAACTTGCGAAAAAATAAGCCAAGTATGCTGAAAAATATTCAAAATAATCTTAGAAATATTGAATGTCCAACTTTGGTATTATGGGGTGATCAAGATAGTTGGTTTCCGGTTGGTCATGGAGAAAAATTACATCAACATCTTCCCAATTCTCGCTTACAAATCTTAGAAAATTGTTATCATGATGCCTCAACTGGTTCTGCTGAAGTCGTGAATGCCGCAATTTTGGAGTTTTTAAAAGATACCAATTGATAATTCCCAAACATAAAAGGAATGGCTCTTCGGTACTTGTTATGCTAAACCGAGAAATTGAGAGAAGGGAACAGGGAACAGGGAATAGGGAACAGGGGAAAAATTTTAATTTTCTAGTTTTTTAATAAGACTAATAATCATT
>JBAXRM010000345.1:0-2206 GCA_037131225.1 Nostocales cyanobacterium ELA583
ACAGAATTACAAAATACAGCTATTCAACGACAACAGCAAATTATTGAGAATTTAGGAAAATCTGGAGAAGAATTTACATCTCAATTCTCAGACTTACAAACTGACGTGCAAAAACAGCAAACTACTGTTCTGGAAAATTTGCAAAAGTTAGAAATTGATGCTCAACAACGTAAAGAGATAATTCTCAAAGATTTAGCGGAAATTACACCAACTCCAGCACCAGAAAAAGCACCAGCAGCATTACAACTACAAGTTTCTGCTGAAGATTATATCAAACAAGCAGAAATGCTATTTTTAGAAAAACGTCATGAAGATGCTTTAGCTATTTATGAACAACTGATTAAAATTCAACCAGAAAATCCAGAAAATTGGCTCAAACGGGGAATAATACTCAATCGTCTAAAACGCTATAAAGATGCTATAGCTTCCTATAATCAAGCCATCAAAATAAATCCTGAATATCATCAAGCCTGGTGTGATATTGGTGTAGCTTGTGGAAATTTAGATAAACATCAAGAGGCTTTTAACTGTTTTGATAAAGCCACTAAAATTCAACCTGATGATGGAGTTGCTTGGGTAAATCGTGGTTTATCTTTAATAGAATTAGAACGTTATGAAGATGCAGTTACTTCTTTTGATAAAGCCTTAGAATTTCAACCCAATTCTCCCAAAGTATGGAATAAACGGGGTTACACATTGGTAATGTTGGGAGAGGATGATCAAGCAATTACCAGTTTTGATAAAGCACTAGAAATTAAATTTGATTATTCTAGTGCCTATTATAACAAAGCTGCCTGTTATGCACTACAAAGAAAGGTGGAATTAGCTTTAGAAAATCTGCAAAAGGCTATTGAATTTAATCCCAGTTATCGAGAAGATGCTGCAAGTGATATTGATTTTGATGAGATTAAAAATGAATCAGGTTTCCAAACATTAATTCAGGGATAAAGAAAGTTTTTGTTGGGTTTCTTCCCATTAACCCAACTTACAGTTTTTTAAATTTAATAATCTTCATCATATATATCATCTATGAGATCGCATTCATAATTACCTTTAATTTCTTGATTAAAAAATTCACCAATAGAATCTGCTGAATGAAAATCTTCCCAAGTTTCTGCTTCTACATCAAAATATTGATAAAGTTCACCACTTTGGAATTCTACTTGCAAAATTTGTGAATCAGCATCATAACCAATTGCATAAGCGACAGATGAATTAACCTGTAGCATGGGAATTTCTTCTTCATCGTGTACAGTATCAGAAATCACTTCATTTAGTTGTTTTAAACCTTCGTAAGCTGTTACTGGTGCAGCAATTTGCATTAATTCAAACTCGTTGCCTCTGTCGAGTAATAATTGCAAATATCCCTCAGAGTGAGAAATAGCCAACAAACTGCTTAAATCCATTTTAGATAGCTTCATTGCTTTACTCCCAATAGGTAGATGACAGCGAGAACCAAGTTCATATAGTACAAAGTTACTATATTAGCGTTTGACTGTCAACTACCATAGGTAACAGGTTAAAATCCGCGCAGTGAGACTACTAGTACACTGCGGCGTAAGTGAATGAACCATTCTCAATCGTCCAAAAGCTGATTCCATATTACTTTTGACTTTTGATTTTTGACTTTTGACTTCCGCGAAGCGGTACTAGTCTGTCAAAGACATTTTGACGGATAATATGAAGATGTATTTTCAGTATTATATAAAATATTAATAAATCCGGTTCACAAATTCTATTAGATCAAAAAATTAACAGTAATCAAGTACCGAAAAAAATTGCTAATTTGGTTTTGAGTGATGCTTCTAAACGCTCTGGTTTAGCGGTAAGTTCTTTGAAAATTATGCAATCAACTCAGAAAACTTTTAGTAATTCCTGTGTGTTTAACTTCGGTGAAGTTTGCGCTCAAATATTTGATCCTGTTAAAGGTTGGGAAGTTATTATCAAAGTTAAAAGTCAATCGTGGACTTATCATGTAGATATAACTGGGGTACGGATTGTTTTAGATCCTCAAGTAACTAAAACAACTGGGGGGAATTAAATTTGTGTGGTTGTATTAAGTAAGTAGAAATCAAAGAAACTGTAACAAAGCTATGATACTATACTTTGCGCGGGCATAACTTGCATTTTTACAAGATTACTCGGTAAGCATAAAGCTCAGTGTCTTTAGACCTGAGATATAAGCGACACGGGCGAATTTATTCGC
>JBAXRM010000346.1:0-2171 GCA_037131225.1 Nostocales cyanobacterium ELA583
AATTATCCAAAAACCGCTTGACAAAAGACTTACAGCCTTAACTTGTCACCAATGGTGCTTCTCTGGCTAACAACCACCGGACAAATTCGGAGGGATACTGTTCTGATAAATACTTACAAGCGTTATCGTAGCTCAATTTAGTAATTAGTTAAAATGAATTTTATTACTATTCATTATACACTTCATTAACGGGATTTAAATCAAAGTTTAGTAATTTTTATGAAAGTAATTATAGCGGTATGCACTTGAATGAGATACAGAATTTATTGTAAAAGCCATACAATAAGAGACTCCTGACTCCTGCTATATCATGTTTGTTAGTGAAAAATGAGCTTTCTACTGGATAATACAACCCATCACTAACCTGAAATTTCCATCTTAAACTACTGGGATCTCGATTCATGGACTTCAACAACGGGCTGTACAGGCAATTAGTGTTCCCAAACGTCGTTAATAGCTTCATCTCTGCACAATAACAAAGTTTGTTATTTTCTGTTATTTCCAATATAATGATTTGTAGAAGCCTTTTTAGCGATTGCCAATGAACGTTTCTCTCACCACCGAACTAGAAAAGTGGGTACATTCTAAAGTAGAAAGCGGTATGTATACTTCCGCCAGTGAAGTAATTCGGGAAGGACTGCGGCTACTAAAAGAACACGATGCCCTGAAAGGAATACGTCTTGCTGAGTTACGACAAGAAATTCAACAAGGTATTGATAGCGGAGAATCTACACCCTTAAACATGAGTGAAATCAAAGCCATTGCCAAACAACAGCGACAGGAGAAACAGTCTCAATAATGGCAATTATTCTGAAGAAACCCCTTGCCGAAGCTGATTTGTTAGATACTTGGGATTTCATTGCTAATGTTACAAAATTAAATAAAACATCTCTCAAGTCTTCTAATTTTTGCAGAGGTAGTACCTGGATTTCTGCTATTAGTGATGAATTAATGCTACTTCCATAATTTTGGAATCTTACAAATACAAACACCAATTCCCAATTCTCAAACCATGAAAACCATACCCATTCAATTACCAGAAACCGCATTTTCTGCACTGCGAAAAAATCCTGAAGAATTTGTGCAAGAAATGAAAATTGCAGCCGCCGTAAAATGGTACGAATTAGGTAATATATCGCAAAATAAAGCAGCAGAAATAGCCGGACTAACTCGTACAGAGTTTATTCATGCTTTATCTCGTTATCGAGTTGATTTTATGCAATATACAGCCGAAGAATTAGCTGAGGAAATGTTAAATGTTGATTAATCGCATCATTGTTTAAAAGTCAACAAGCAGAATTATTACCACAGTTATTTACAGAAATTTTAGTACCAGAAGGTGTTTTTGAAGAAGTTACTCAAGGTAGAGAAGAAGATATTGCATCAAGACAATTATCTACTGTTCCTTGGATACAAAGGGTAGTAATTGATAGCATAGCACCTGAAGTAGCAGCTTGGGATTTAGGAAAAGGAGAATCACAGGTATTAAGTCTAGCGTCAAAAAATTCAGATTATGCGGCCATTATAGATGATAGAGCAGCACGGCGTTGTGGTCAATCATTAACTATTATTACTATGGGTACAGGAGGTTTACTAATATTAGCGAAAAGGAGGGGATTAATTTCTAGTGTATCTCCTAGAATTGAGGCTTTACGTAATGCTGGATTATGGTTATCAGATAGTATGGTTAATATACTTAAGCAGCAAGCTGGTGAATAAAATCTGAAGGTAAACAAACAGGCGCAATACCAGCAATTCTCATTTTAAGGTTTCATGACATTTAAACCCTTACATTCATAGGGTTTTACAATTCTTAACAAATCCGGGGATCGCTGAAATGGCGCAAACTCGTTTCAAAATGAGAATTGCTGGCGCAATACACTTAACATTAAGCAATCAAGAAAACACACACATAGAATCTTTAATTATCTACCATGTCTTTCTACTTATTTTTTTCTGGTAGCTGAATTAATCCTGTGAACAGTTACGATCTCTACTACTTGTTGTTGATACTGATATCCTGAATACCTTTGTCTGGAGTTACCACCGCTATATCTACCAGAAGCAAGCGATCGCTCTATTTTCTCCAACTGTTTACTAAGGACTTCTAATTTAATGGCCACCTGTTGATCTGGTTGGCAAAGGTGCGTTTCCAGTTCTCCAGTTTCTCC
>JBAXRM010000347.1:0-2140 GCA_037131225.1 Nostocales cyanobacterium ELA583
TTCGCACCTGAAAAGCCTACCCTGTATCTGTTTACATTATCTCACTCAACCATTACTAGGGATTACTGGGGCGATAGCGAAGCGCTGCTGCAAGCAGTTCGCACCTGAAAAGCCTACCCTGTATCTGTTTACATTATCTCACTCAACCATTATTAGGGATTAATGGGGCGATAGCGAAGCGCTGCTGCAAGCAGTTCGCACCTGAAAACCTTACCCTGTATCTGTTTACGTTATCTCACTCAAGCATTATTAGGGATTACTGGGGCGATCGCGTAAATAAGAGAAAACATATAGAAGCCACCGGAACATTCGTCTCATCTGAGAAGTATCACCCAGGGCGTAGTTTATAATAGAATCATACCGAAAAAATTTACTCAATTGAGGAGTTAATCATGGTAATAAAAATTGCAGAAGTATCTAAAGATATTGACACCTTACCAGAAGAAGCACAAATCTTACTACTTGATTTTATTCAATTACTTAAAAAACGTTATCCACAACCAGAAAATCATCATCAAGAAAAAAGTATCTATGAAAAATTTGATGAAGTTGGATTAATTGGTTGTTGTGCTGTGGAAGAAAATTTATCAACCACATATAAAGAAGTTTTATCTAATACATTACCAAACAAATATGATCATAGTTGATACAGGATTTTGGTTAGCTCTTATTGATCAAAAAGATACCTACCACGAAACAGCAAAACAAGCTTTAAAAAAATACAATGAGCCTTTAATTACAACATGGTGTGTTGTTACAGAAACCTGTTATCTTTTGCTAACTCGCAAATGAGTTCAAGCTCAACTCACTTTTTTAAATAGTCTGGAACAAGAATTATTTACAATCTTTAATTTAGAGCCTCACCATACTCCGCAAATTATTAAATTAATGGAAAAATATGCTAATCTGCCAATGGATTTAGCTGATGCTTCCCTAGTAATTTTAGCAGAACATTTAGGACATGGGCGAATTTTTTCAGTAGATCAGCGTGACTTTAACACCTATCGTTGGAAGCAAAATTATCCTTTTGAAAATTTGCTATTTTGAAGTAATTACCTGTATCTGTTCACATCATCTCACCCAACCATTACGAGCGATTACTAGAGCGATAGCGTTCGCGAAGCGTCCCGGAGGGAACTAGCACTGCTGCAAGCAGTTCGCACCTGAAAACCTTACCTTGTATCTGTTTACATTATTTTACTCAACTATTATTAGGGATTAGTGGGGCGATAGCGTTCGCGAAGCGTCCCGGAGGGAACTAGCACTGCTGCAAGCAGATCGTGTAAATATTCACCTCACTTGAGAATTATCACCCGAACTAAATCAAATCCTATATTTACAAATTACTAGACTAAAAATATCAAATTAGGCTATACTACTTATAGTATGACTGTGGGTAGGATATGGCTAAAATCTCAATTTCATTGCCAGAGGAACTACTAAATTACATTGACCAAAAAGTTGATAACCGTAGTGCGTTAATTGAAAGTCTCTTGAAACAATGGCAAGAACAAAAACAAAATGAAGCACTAGCCGTAGCTTGCGCTTTGGTTGATGAATTAGAATTAGGTTGGGAAAGTGAATGGCAAAACATAGCGATTACCGAATGGGAAGCATCTGGATAGTAACATTTGACCCATCCGTAGGTACAGAAATTCAAAAAACTCGTCCAGCACTGATAATTTCTGGGACTTTGTTTAACAACCAACGCAGCAAAGTCACAGTTTTACCTTTTACTTCCGCAAAACCGAATAACCCCCGCATTTCACCTGCGGTAGTTGAAGTACCTATATCAGCACAAAATGGACTTTCTGTAGATAGTCTTTTGATATGCGTTGAACCCATGACATTTGACAAAATTCGTTTAACTCAACAATTAGGAGAATTAGAAGCAGAATTACTAGAACAGACACAAAACATTTTGCGGAGATATCTTAGTTTAAACAGCAATTAATCATTTTTGATTGATTCAGTAGCAAGTGGGTTGGGTTGACGTAAGTAAACCCAATAATATCCACAATTAATAATCCTAAATTACAGCCCAAAAACCCTACCCTGTATCTGTTTACATTATCTTACTCAACCATTACTAGGGATTAGTAGAGCGATAGCGTTCGCGAAGCGTCCCGGAGGGAACTAG
>JBAXRM010000348.1:0-2119 GCA_037131225.1 Nostocales cyanobacterium ELA583
AGCTCGGTTAATGTCTTCATAGAAGAGTCGCCGAGAAGCCCACACTCACCTGAAAAGGAGTGTGTGGAGTATGTCACAAAGTGAAAAGGTAACTGCTTAATAATTGGTAATGGGTAATGGGTAATTGGTAAAATTCTTACCTGTTACTTATTACCTACTCTATCTAATACAACCCTGTTAAAAATATCTTGTTTCAATTAATTAACTTTTCCTAAATCTTGACAAATAGCCATAAAACATAGTTTAATCACGAATTATAGCTAAATTCTAACTTTTGAATTTTTGTTAAATGGAAATATTTTAAATCATTATATATTAGAAAAAATGGGAGAAATTAGGAATTAAGCTCCTGACTACAAGCATATCCTCAATATTCTTCAACTTGACTTTATCTAAACCTAGTGTAATAGTATTACTATATTTTTAGTGGGTAGCCTAATCCAAATTCATGAAATCTGAATTTGTAGCGGAGGAACCAAATATTTGGGGCTAATCTTATGAGAGACACCTTCCAGTCTTAGCCCGTCAGCTAACTCCGTCGGCAATGGGAGGAACCTCCAAAATCTTGGCTGTAATACCAGTTATGATTGGGGCTTCCTTAATAAATTTGAGATTTTGGATTTAAAGATAAATCTAAAATTGAAAATTGTCATCCCCCGCTTCTCGTTGATTAATCGTTTCAAGGGAGAGAAGTAAAACTGTGAAAATTAAGCCAATTTTAGCACGATTACAAAGTGCTATCGGTCGTGATGACCTAATTGAACAAATGGTATTAGTGCCAGAATCTCAAAAATCCTTTTCCAAAATGGGTGCAAAGGCAAAATCAGCTAACTTAATTGTCGGCTATAATGGTTCACCTCAAAGTCATACAGCCCTAGATATTGCTTGTTGGATTGCTTACCAAACGAGTTTAGCCACTAACTCTCAGGTTACAGTTCAAGCCGTTTATGTAGTAGAAGAAAACTTCGATTATCAATCTTTTGATATATTGAATTTTGCTAAAAATAAACCTCCATTAGATTGTGAATTAAGCAATATATCAGAACCAGTAACATTGCGATTAAATCAACCAAAAGGAACAGCAATTTTAACGCAGTTAGAAAGAGAATCCAGAACTTCTATCAAAGAAGCAGACAGAATTCTGTGGCAAGCAAAAACTCTAGCGCAAGAATGGCAAGGTTCGTTTAAATCTCATTTGCAGTTTGGCAATCTTGCTAAAGAACTAAAAAAAGTTGTGCAATTAGAAACTGCTGATATTCTTTTTTTAGGCTGTCAATCTAGTAATCATCCGATAATTGCAACACTAGGTAAGAATTTTCCTTGTGCAGTTTTGGGTATTCCCCATTGTATTGATGAATAATTCTCTGTTCTCAATTATAGTGATTTAATTTCAAATTATGAAAAAGTCACTTATACTTTTAAGTGGCTTTTTCGTCAATTTCTAACTTCTATTGACAAACCGTTTTCTAAATGAGAACATATTGAGTTAAAGACAAGATACGGGTAAAAGTTATCATGACGTAAAGTTTTGTAAAGCAGTCATGTATTTATGTCGTTAAAACAATGCCTAGTTTGAATCATTATAAACTACTGATTTAGCTGTAAATGTTTCTTCAAGCCATGTTTTCACAATCGGCAGCCAAATTTTTTCAACAGTAAAGCTTGGGAGAGATAAAAATCTTTGTATTCTCTTCCTTCTACTTTCAAATAAAATTGGCATTGGTAACTGTGCAGCCAAGGATTCTAAAGCTATATTTTGAATTAGTCCACCGTTAGGAAGACCACTGATTCTAATTCCTCTTTCTTGACACCAAGCTCGATTCTCTCTTGTCCGATAAATTTTATCCACATGAACGGATTCACCGATTATATCCAGTGTCAGTTTTGTATGCTTCTACCTGCGATTTTAAGTCTCCTGATTCGTTAAAATTATCCCAACTGATGTGGTCTAAAAACACATATCCATCATAACAACTAGCTGATAACTTTGCCCCAAATTCTGTCCTTTTACCCGCTTTGCCTCTGATAATTGGACGGATATGTGGTTGAGTTAAACTGACTATACGGTCTTCTATTTTCTGTTTTTTATTTTCATATAACCACAGTTGTTGACGATGAA
>JBAXRM010000349.1:0-2114 GCA_037131225.1 Nostocales cyanobacterium ELA583
CTAACTACCTGGTCAATTTTTTTTTGCCTTTTTCCACTTTTTCAGCAAGCCCTAATTAATTATGTTCGTCCTGAAGTTAGAGATTTTCGGGAAGCAATAGAAATCTTTAAAGCAGATTTACCGACATTAGCAAGCTCATTATTCAAATCTGAGAAAGATAAACGTCGTGAAGCAGTCGAGAAAATCAGAGCGTCCTTAACTGAACAATTAAATAAAAACCAAGATAAATTAAACTCTGATTTTCAAAATAGTTTTACTAACTATTGCGATTCTGCTACCATCAATATTACTAAATACTTTGATGAATTAATAGGAGAATTAGAATCAATCACCCAGGATCTTAAAACCGCTAATTCCCAAATCAATCAGGCAAATATTTATCTCAATCAAGCCTATGCTAAACGAATCATAGATTGGTGTGTTGAAAAATATGAACCACTAACCGATAACCGATGAAGCAATCAGAAACACCATTGTTGAGGTTGAACGTGAATTTGGACGCAATATGATAATTCACACTAAATGTGAGTTACAAATTAGTAAATCTCAGGCTGATATTCAAGAAGTTTTGCAAGAAGATATTGTCATTAAAACCATCGCTAGTTAATAATTAGGAGCAAATTATCATGATTCCAGGTAAACAAAAATTTCAAGCTGCTGAAGTTGTAACTCGCTTTAATAATTACTGTAAGCAATTTAACCAATTACTCCTTCAAAGTGATAATGAAGAATTACGCCAAATTCGTCAAAGAATTATTGAGGATTTAAAAGATTATCACAAAGATGGTATTCTATCAGTTGCTTTTGTTGGTCAATATAGTGCTGGTAAATCTACAATCACTTCTGCAATCACTGGTAAACGGGATATTAAAATTGATGCTGATATAGCAACTGATAAAACCAGTAATTACTATTGGGATGGGATTAATTTAATTGATACCCCAGGATTATTTACAGAGCGTAAAGATCATGATGCTATCACTTATGATGCTATTAATAAAGCTGATTTACTGATTTTTTGCCTCACCTCAATGCTATTTGATTCGATAACTGTAGAAAACTTTAAAAAGTTAGCTTATGAAAAAGGTTATCGTTGGAAAATGATGATTGTTGTTAATAAAATGTCTGATGAAGCAGGAGACGATGAGCAAAAAGTCAATTTTGCAATATATCAATAATGCCTCAACAAAATTGTAAGAACGCAGGTGGATACTATAAAAGGACTTTTTTTAATCATAGTGATCGCTAGTCCATAGAGTATGTTAACCGCATTTATGCTAAAATACCATTACTGCACTCTGTAAAGAGCTTTCTGTATCACTAACGTTACTTACGATGAAATTTTTGGAGTAGTATTAACCTTACCTTCCCTATACAGAGTGATACTTCCCGAAACACGGTGGAGGGGTTTATTTGGTTTTTCTGTAGTAATGAACTCATCACAATTAATTGATAAAGCCGATGCTATATGTAAAGCATCTAAAGCACCTAAACCAAATTGATTTGCTAAATTTTGTGCCAATTTAATAATAGTAGGTAAATCATCAGCCCAAAGAGAACAATTAGTAAAAAAAGCTTCATAAAACTTGATTTCACCCTGTTGCTGATGATACACTGCTTTAGGCAAGATTTCCAATTTAACAAATAAACTGGTTGCTAATTGTCGTTGAGAATCATCTAATATTTCAATGGCTTTAATTGCCATAATATCATTAGTTCTAGCTGCGGCAATTAATGCTCCTGAATCCAGAAAAGTTTTAATTTGATTCACTCTTTCTCTCCTCGTCTTTCTGCTATTTCTTGTTCTAATTCTTCCCAAGATTCTAGCGGAGGTTGTTCTTGCATAATTTCTTGACGAATTGCCAACAACTTTGCCCCTAAAGATGTTTTAGGTTGATATGAAGATAGAGTTAGCTGATTTCGATTTTCTTCAATAAGAGTATTAACCAAATTTAATACCTGAAGTTGTTTTTCAGAAGGTAAAATGCGCCATTTTTCTAATAAAATTTGTTCGGTATTCATAGAATTAGTTTCCTCTAAATATAACTGAGTTTATTTCATAACTCCCGGTTCGCCCATTTTTGCGAGAGTTAGAAGAATTCTACTCAGGAGTA
>JBAXRM010000350.1:0-2099 GCA_037131225.1 Nostocales cyanobacterium ELA583
TTAACTTTGCTGCGAATGAAACCTCTAAGGTAATTACGGTTAACGTCAGTGGAGATACGACAGTTGAACCCGATGAGAACTTTATTGTCACCCTCTCTAATCCTACCAATGGTGCGACAATCACCACTGCAACGGCTACAGGCATAATTCAAAATGATGATACCAGCCTAGCAATTTCCCCAACCAGCGCAACTCAAACCGAAGGAAATTCAGGCAACAAAGCCTTTAATTTCACAGTTACACGGTCGGGTACAACTACAGGAACAAATGCCGTTAACTGGACTGTCACGGGTACAGCGAATAATCCTGCCAATGCGACAGACTTTGGTGGAACTTTACCATCAGGAATTGTTAACTTTGCTGCGAATGAAACCTCTAAGGTAATTACGGTTAACGTCAGTGGAGATACGACAGTTGAACCCGATGAGAATTTTATTGTCACCCTATCCAATCCTACTAATGGTGCGACAATCACCACTGCAACGGCTACAGGCATAATTCAAAATGATGATGGTAAGATTGGTAATCCTTCTAGTCTGACTTTGACAGGCACTAGTGCTAATGACTTCCTCGTTGGTGGTGCAAATAATGATCTTCTCACTGGTGCAGGTGGTAAAGACACTTTAACTGGTGGTTTAGGTGCTGATAAGTTTGTATACCAAAACCTCTCTGATTCTCTGTTGAGTAATTTTGATGTGATTACTGATTTCAGTGCCAATGTGGGTAATGATTTATTCCGTGTTTCTACTGCGCGAGTCGGATTTGTGAATGTGGGAGCAGTCAATACTCTAGATACAGCAGGTATCGGAGCAAAATTAACAGCCGCAGTCTTTGGGTCAAATTTCGCGGCTCAATTCAGCTTTGGACAAAAAACCTTTGTGGCTATTAATGATGTAACCGCAGGGTTTAATGCTGCTAATGATGCCATCATTGAAGTCACAGGTTTAACAGGAACATTGAATGTCAATCATTTTGTAATTGTTTAGGTTATAGTGCTTTCTTTATAGAGGGCGGGGAAACCCCGCCCCTACATTAAAACATATCAGCAGGATCAGCAGATTGGAATTTGCTAGTAGCGATCGCCCCAGAAATAGCACACATAATTATGGCTATTTTACAGTAAGTTAATATCAACTACGCTTGTCACTATTACAACTTGTGTAATAGTGACATTTGTTACGGGGTTGACACCACTAAGGTAAATATGTCACATTTGTGTTTGAGAGATATGCCACTGAATAGCAATATCAAATTTTGTGACGTACCTGGGGTGGGAAGCAATGTTTTTATAACCAAAACCAGTTAAATTCTGGACAGACTTTACTGGTATCGCAGCAAGGTCAATTTTACACAGTCTCTAACTCAAAATAATTCCGTTTTTCAGGTTCAAAATTAAGGACATTTTACTATCAGAAGCCATAAACTATGAAATTGAATCCCAACTTAAAGCCAATTATAAGTTCTCTATTCTCACTAGCTTTGTTGTCCATACAAAATCCAGCAATTGCATCAGTAAATCAAGGTAAATTAGGAAATTCTTCAATTAATTTAGGACTGAATATAACCAAAGAATTTACCAAAAAACAACCAATTCAAATAGCTGAAAATGACGAATTTTGGGGACCACAAGGAGATTTTCAAATTTTGATGCCTGGAGATGAAGTAGAGAATAATAAGAAACTGCGGGTAACAGAAAATAAGGCAACAGAAACAGTATATATGATCTTTCATGGAGATCTACCGACAGATGTTGATTATTTAAATTCGGAAGGGATTCGAGAAGTTTTACAAACCTCTCTGAGGCAAAACCTGGATATAAAAGGTAAAGTTGTGAAAAGCACAAATATGGTAATTGAAGGATATCCAGGTATTGAGTTGCTAGTACAACATTCTGATGGTAGTCTAGGACAATATCAAGGATATGTGGTCAAACGACGACTTTATTTAATCGGAGCTAGGGCAAAGGATGAATTAACTACAGAAGCGATTAATTTTTTCGATTCTTTTAGAGTGTATCCGAGCAAGATTGTTAATTAATTCTAGATAGGGCTTGCTGATTAAAGCTGAAACCCTTGTACAAATAGTGATTGAAGTCTATA
>JBAXRM010000351.1:0-2024 GCA_037131225.1 Nostocales cyanobacterium ELA583
TGGGTAGAAATATGTATGGCAATATCAAGAAAGATGACTGTGACTAAAGTCACACAAGCCGCTTATATCTCAGGGCCAAAGCCGCTGAGTTTTACGCTTACCGGCTGTTCCTATAAGCAAATTGTTCATCAAGGTCAACACTAGCCTTTGGTCTAATTACAATTCGTCTAGTCATTGCTATTACTTGCGGAGTCTCTCCAGAAGCTGAGTGCGTTTTTGTTCCCACCACTCATCCGTAATCTCCACCGCTTCACCGCTATCTAAGCCTTCTAATAGCAATGTTTCTAGTCGTGCTTGTGCCACTTTTTCTAAATCTTGACGAATCAAATGTCGAATATATTCGCTTGTGGTACTGTAGCCACATTTTGCAACCTGTTCATTGATAAAGTCCCGCATAGAATCGGGAAGAGAAATATTTACTGTAGTCATAGCTAATAAGTCTTTATATTTCTGATTCTTTAATTATGGCAAATATTGTCAATTTTTGTCAAATGTTTTGTAGGGATGTGGATGCGATAGCGAAGCGCGACCTAGCTAGGAATCGCTATTTGGGAGTTTAGGGGGTGCGATCAGCGAAATTAATCTAAATCTTCCTCAGTCAAACCAGCATCTTTCAAAATACTTCTGAGTGTACCAGTAGGTAAATCACGATTACCATGCACAGGTATAGAAAGAATTACACTCATACCTTCCTTGATATAGATATGATGACTACCTGTAATCCTTTTTAGATTCCATCCATAGCGTTCAACAATCTTACACAGAGACTTCCCAGAAACCGATTTCATAAAGATAACTCAATCAACTGTTTTTGTGGTTCAACTTCTTCTTGCTGACTAGCAACTTCTAACCAACCTTGAACAGCATCTTTCAACATTTCTAATAAATGTTCATAACTTTCACCCCAGGTATGACATCCTGGTAAAGCTGGTACAGAACCACACCATACACCGTCTTCTTCCCAAATAATTGCTTTTATTTTCATAGTCAATTCCTCGAACTAAGGATATTTTACCGCAGGGGAGTCAGACATACCAGCTTAATAAAAATGAATAATCGCTATTTGGGAAGTTGAAGGAATGCGATAGCGAAGCGCTCCGTAGGAATCGCTTTTGGGGAAGTTGAGGGATGCGATAGCGAAGCGCTCCGTAGGAATCGCTATTTGGGAGTTGAGGGGGTGCGATAGCGAAGCGCTCCGTAGGAATCGCTGTTTACTAAATCTCCCAATCTTCTAATTTTAAATTATCAATTCTACTAAATTCTCTAGTGTTGTGAGTAATTAAAGTTAAATTATTAATTATTAGCTATAGCAATAGCAGCAATATGTAAATCATTATTTCCTATAGGAGTACCTTTAGCAGCCAATTTACTACGAATTTCACCATAAATTACAGCACATTCATCATCAAAATACAAAGAAACAAAACGGTCTAAAAATTCCTGCTGCTTTTGCAGAGTTTTCGCAGGATTATGAGTTCTCATTGCACCATAAAATAATTCGGCTTTAACAATAGAACAAACTACTATATCTATATCGGATAAATCTTGAAGACGCTGAATAATCTTTTCTGATCTTTGATTAAGATATTGAATACAAACATTACTATCTAATAAATAGTTCATCAGTTTGTATTCCTAACAATTAATCATTTCTTCTAAGCTATCATCTAAAGTATCATCAATACCTAAATTATCCAGAATAATTGGATCATCAGCACAACTTCCTGCTGTTTGATTAATAAATTCTTGCCAGGTTAAATTGTGTTTTTCTGTGTTTATCAAAATTGTTGGTTTATTGATCAAATTTTGACGAAATAAACGGACAATTTCCAATATTTCTGGTATATATTCTTCTGGAGTTTGGGCAATTTCTAATAATAAATCATTCCAGGGTGTAGTTGAGGATGTTTCTGTGATGAGTTGGTGATTATTAATCATAAAATACTAGATTTGATTATTTTTACATATTATCACTCCCGGTTCGCCCATTTTTTAGGGAGTTAGGAAAAATGTGCAGATAAAAG
>JBAXRM010000352.1:0-2016 GCA_037131225.1 Nostocales cyanobacterium ELA583
ACCGAAAATTCTAGGGTCCAAAATCTAAAATCCAAAATCTAAAATTTTTCGGTCATTGGTAATTAGTAAAAATTTTTGCCAGCCTCCAACATAGACAAATTGCTCAAAAATCATCTACACTAGAACGTTTACTTTTAGTAAAAAGAACGAGGAGGAGATCATAGCTGAACCACTAAATCTAACCGTGAGCCTGAGAGGTACACGCGAAGTCCGGGATACCTGTCAGCTATTCCGCCTCACAGGCTTATTAGACGCTTTTTCCGAGCCAACATTTCGTAAAGTCCTCGGCAGTAAAATTGAGGAAGGCCCAAAAAACATCATTTTGGATCTTTCACAAATAGACTTTATAGACAGTTCGGGCTTAGGTGCGCTGGTACAACTGGCCAAACTAGCAAAAACTCCTGAAGGCACTACTCCTGAAGGCACTTTTCAAATTGTCACTAATGCCCGCGTTACCCAAACAGTTAAGCTTGTTCGTTTAGAAAAGTTCCTTTCCCTACAAACGACCGTTGATGCAGCCCTAGAAAACATCAAAGCGCCTTGATTGCTTGACTGGAAAATCTAAATTAGGCTATCCGATACTACATCTGGATAGCTTAATTTTTGCCCATTGCCAAAATCTATCTTGTTCAAGTGAAATACTTATCCCCGTTTCGTGTATTATGTTAAAAGTTAAATAAAATTGAAGTTAATTATTGCAATACCTTAGCCAAATCAAAAAAGTTCTTGATTCGTAGGTTGGGTCGTTAGCGTTTGCGTTACGAAGCAATGGCACGTTCGCGGAGAGTGGCGAAGCCATAACCCAACAAATACGTTGGGTTTCCCTTCGTTCAACCCAACCTACAAAAAATAGCGAAGGTATTGTTATTGAAGAAAGCTTTACCTCCCAGCCAAAGATCATGGGTGGAAATAATCGTCAATCATACGAACAGCCAGCCAAATGGGTTAACAGGTTGTTTCTTTTTTACGCCTTGCTGAATTGAGGTATGAAATTAGAAAACTCAAAATCTAAAACTTTGCGTCTTTGCTCCTTTGCGACTTTGCGCGTTCGCGAAGCGTGCCGAAGGCATAACAAAATTCATACCGCCATTATGCAACGCCCTTTTTTATTTAATTCCCAGGTCAACAACACAAGATCAGTAATTTGTGGTAATTGTTACTAGTTTAGAATAGCCCAAGTATGCGAACATTGCTTTTGCAATCAGAATAGTGTTCGCAAAAATTGTCTCCCGATGTAGTGCTTTATTTAAGGAATGATTAATCTGTGAAGTCGAAGGAGGAAATAGACCAACACGAAGACGATGAAACTGCTACACAGTATTCATCGAATATTGACCCATTGTTAGTAAATGCAACGCAACTGCCCCAGCAAATATCCCTAGCCCAAGTAAAACAAATATCTCCTTCAGCCTTAGCTTACTTGGGGGATGCAATTTATGAATTATATGTTAGAATGTTTTATCTGTGGCCACAACAACGATTGGACAATTACCATCGTTCCGTAGTGGATCAGGTAAGAGCAGAAACACAAGCGCTACATTTGCGAATGTTAACTCCTTACTTGAGGAGTAACGAGTTAGAAATTGTTCGCAGAGGTCGTAACTCTGCTACGAGTCGTCATAAACGACTAAATCCCGAAATTTATCAACAGGCAACTAGTTTAGAAACCTTAGTTGGCTACTTATATCTTACTGATTACCCCCGTTTAACCGAATTATTACAAAAACTCCCTCTACAGAAATAGTGAGAAGCTACATCTGGCGATTGTTACTGCTTTGTAATGGTTCATTAAATTAATGTCATCGGGCTGTTCACTCATTTAAATCAAACATCAATACTGTTATGGCAAGTCAACCCAAAAAAAGTAATTCTGCCGGTGAATCAAAACGTGGTCAACCCGTAAAAATCAAGGGTAAGCGCGTTGTTCCTCAACCCGTCCGTAATCAAGGCAAAAGTGAAGGTAAACCCCGTTCATCTCGCTATTCTTCTGAGCAATCCCCAGAAATAAGAGGAGAC
>JBAXRM010000353.1:0-1936 GCA_037131225.1 Nostocales cyanobacterium ELA583
CTCATCAGACCAAATCCAGCAACTATACCACCAGATATATGTAATAAAAATCCGGCTATGAGAACTACTGCTAATGTGAATAGTCTGCAAATACTAGCTTTAGCTAAAGCATGAGACTGACCATGATAAATTAATAATCCTTGAAAATAACGCCGCCAAGCGATCGCAAATGGCCAACCACCCATTAGTAATAATACTTGACTAACTATAGTTAACATTGCAGGCGGAATACCCAATAGACTTACACCAACAAAGTTAAATATAATTGGTAGTCCCAATAAACTGAGTAAAAAAGTCAGTCCTCCACCTACTAATAATGTAAACCGCCATAATGCTTTACGTGAATCGTCAGAAGCAGCTAAAGCATTAGCAGCGTGCAAAATCATAATAATTGGACTTTCAAAAAATATCGCCAAAGATTTAGCAATACCTACCGCTGCTATATTAATTTGAGCAGATGGAAGATGAGCTAATGTAGTGGTCAGCATTGGATCACCACAAGCCATAGTCACATCACTGAGAGATAAAGGCAGAAATTCCCGCCATAAAGTCCTTAAATTCACTGCTTGAGATTGGTTTTCTGGTAATTTCATATTTTATGAGTTTTTCTCATGCAGAGGCGCAGAGAGGAGTAAAATTATAGACGATTTAGTTTTAAGTGTTACGGATAATATTTAATAGTTCGACTTCGCTCACTACAAGTGGCACAGGTAGCAGGTTCGCAATTGCTTCTGTTAGTTTGGTATTTTGCAAAATGTCAATATTTTGTGCTGTCAACCAATCGCGATTGTAAACTGTTTCCATATATCTATCTCCCCTGTCAGGATTAAGTAGTAACATAGTTTGAGGTTTAGTAAATCTTTGGGCATCTGCTAAAGCGGCGGCGACAATTGCACCAGTGGAAGCACCTAAAAGCATTCCTTCCTGTTTAGCCAAAGCGTGACACACGGAAAACGCCAAACTGTCATTAATGCTGTAAGCTGCATCTACCATCTGTGGGTCAAAATTGGGGGGGAACGAAGGATAAACCCAGTCCAGTCATCTTGTAGGGATGTCTGGGTGTACCAAAAATAGCCGACCCCGCCACATCTACACCAATAATTCTAGTTTGGGGATAATATTTTTTAAAGTAGCGACCAATACCCCCTAATTGTCCAGCCGTACTGACTCCAATAGCAATAGCGTCCGGCGCACCACCAAAAGCTGTTTCAATTTCCCGCGCAGTCCATAAAGCGTGAGCATCAGTATTACTAGGATTTTTATGTTGACAGGGATACCAAGAACCAGGGATATTTGCGGCTAATTCCTCAGCTTTTACCATTCTTGTTACCTGCATTGAACCTTGAGCATCAGCCGCACTTAAAGGGACTTCTACCAGTTCTGCACCATAAGCAGTCAACATTCTTCGCATAGTTACAGGAGTTTTTGCATCAATAACAATCATTACTCTGTAACCCTTTGTTGCACCAACAATTGCTAACCCAATCCCAAAGTTACCAGAACTAGATTCAACAATTGTACCACCGGGCAATAATAAACCTTGTTTTTCGGCTTCATTTACCAGATAAGCGGCATTTTTTTCCTTAATACTTCCACCGGGATTACAAGATTCTAATTTTAAATATAAATTATGATGTTGACAGATTGGATTAATTCGATTTAATCGCACAATAGGAACATTTCCTAATGCTTCCGTCACAGTTTCCAATAAAAGTGATGATGGTAAACTAGTTTTAAATGTTGGTTCTGGAGAGTAAGTAAGCATCATTATTATTATTAGCTAAATACTGTTCATCTCTCAAGATGCCAACCCTAGATGAAATTCAGATGAAATCAGTCTAACTTTCTGATATACTCCCTTTCTAGTATAAAATTACCTATCTTCTTCCTTCTTCCTTCGTGTTCTTCGTTCCTATATCCCTCCGGTCCCGTCAGG
>JBAXRM010000354.1:0-1930 GCA_037131225.1 Nostocales cyanobacterium ELA583
TACTCACGATTTCATTCTAGCATACCACAGGGATTAAAATCCCTCGTGTCGCTTCTCTCTCAGGGCTAAAGCCACTGAGTTTCCCACTTACCGCGAGGTCTTATAATTTAAGAGAAGGGATAGCGATAAATTTCAGTATGGAAGGCATCCCTCCCATCTTTCACTATAGCTATATCTACTATTGCTCCAATAAACGCTCCTAAAATATCCGGTGCTAATTCCCTGATAATCCTGCTAAATACCTGATAACCAATAGTTTTAGCCACTTCTAGCAGTTCCTGGACAACTTCTGGAGGCGGGTTGTCTTTGATTAGGGGTAAATAGTCATTGACTAAGAATTTTTCATCGTCTGAAAGTCCAGAAAAATTATTACTACCCCTATATTCAAATACTTTGAATTGATCAATAGCTCTTGCTCCCACAACTTGGGCAATTTGAAAATCAGTTCTCCCCTCGTCGAATTCCAAGTCGCTTTGTGTTGAGAAGAAACGGACTACTCTGCCTACACTCATTGCAGCTTTATTTTACGATTTATCCACAGATAAAGAAATAAAAATCCCAAAAGATGGTGAAAAACGAGAACGGGAACTACGTAACCTGATTAAAAAAGGTAAAAAGCCAGTGGCACTGTTTGTGGATGAGGCTCATGACTTACACTATAGTACACTGACTGGACTTAAGCGTTTAATTGAGGTAGTTGAAGATAGTGGTGGTATACTCTCAGTAGTTTTAGCTGGTCATCCAAAGCTGAAAAATGATTTGCGCCGTCCCATGATGGAAGAAATTGGGTATCGAACAACTGTCTTCTCTTTGGAAGGTATTGTTGGCAATCAACGAGAATATATTGAGTGGCTAATATCAGAATGTACTATAGACGACACTGTTAGCAGTGATATCCTCGATGCTGAAGCCATTGAATTACTTGCCACACGCCTAAGAACTCCACTGCAAATTGAACAACATTTGACACTAGCTTTGAAGCGGCGTATCGAGTTGCCGTAAAACCTGTAACCACTGTCATTATTGAGTCTGTCTTATCTAAGCAAATTGATGATTTGGAACCCACTCTCACCAGACATGGTTATGACGTGAACGGATTAGCTGAACAGTTCAATGCCAAACCTGCTGAAATTAAGTTACTGTTTCGTGGACAACTTGATCCACCACGAGCGCGTGAGTTACAAGAGCAAATGCTGGCGGCGGGATTACCGCTTTGACGGGAATAAAAATACAAGTGAAATTATGGTTGCAACTAATTCTGGTTCAAACCGATGATTGCAGGTTCAGTTGCAGTTAATTCTGGTTCAGTTGCAACTAATTCTGGTTCAAGTCAATTTATAGTTGCAACTAATTCTGGTTGGAAACAGCGATGATTGCAGGTCGAGCCGATTATAATTCCAGGTCGCTACAGTTACTGTAAGATGGATGGTTCAAGATTCTCATTGTGGTTCACCCGCTTGAGAACATGGAAAGTCTTTAATAAAGAACCCAAACTTAACCGCTATCAAACGGATGCTTTAATTGATAAAGCATTCCCCGCAGTACCGTATTCAGAACACAAGCACATCATGGTTAAAGGGGATGCCTCTCCATTTAATGGTGATATTGTCTACTGGAGCAAAAGAAAATCCAAATACTACGACGGGATGACAGCCAAGGCTTTAACCAAGCAAGAACATAAATGTGGGTATTGTGGTCTGCGGTTTATAGATAACGAAGATATACACCTCCACCACATTGATGGCAATCACAATAACTGGAAACCCAACAATTTGATGGCAGTACATCAATCCTGTCACCAATATATCCACACCAGCAACAGGGAAGCCTAAGACTGTCGGGAGCCGGATACACGGAAACGGGTACGTCCGGTTCGTGCGGTTCGTTGATTGAAACCGAAGCCCTTTAGGACTTTGGAGGAAAATCGTCT
>JBAXRM010000355.1:0-1870 GCA_037131225.1 Nostocales cyanobacterium ELA583
TTGGTTTGTCATGGATGCCTGAATAACTCTTTCCCCGATATATTGAGGGGATACATTATTCCTATAGTCACGAGTTGTGGAAAATATTAGTAATATGCGCCAACCAGGCTATAAGTTAGACTAGCAAGCACTAATGATGTGATGACGACATAGATAAAATTTCGCTGTAAAAGAAAAGTGCAGAAAGAAATGATTACGCGCAAAATGGGGATAGCAATGAGTATTAACAGCCCTAATTGAATGATTCCCCGGCGGCTACCTGCGAAAACAGCATTTACTACACCTATGGGGGAATGAAACTCAGATGGTGTGCCTATAAATATTTGATATTCCGCCGGCTCAGAGCCATGATGAATTAAATATAGTATACCCCCAAATAATACTATAGAACTAGCGATTAAAACTCCATACATTAGCAGGTTACTGAGTAGATATTCTAATTGTTTTTCATTTGCTGATTTTGTAAGTTTTTGATTACTTAAATTTTCATCATCATGATTTTTAAGACGCTGTTCTTCTAGCTGTTGAATATCACAATCTCGCTCTTCTAATTCAAAAGTGAAATTTCCAACTTTTCTTTCTATCTCTGTTGTGCAAGTCCACCGAAAACCAGAATTTAATTTATACATAATTACGTCCCTCCTATTAGACTGTTATAGACCATTTTTAACGCCATTACTACCAATACAAAGCTGAAGATAATTCTGAGAATTTGAGTTTTAGCACCAATTAAAATTCTCGCTCCTAAAAAAGCACCTGGTAACACTCCCAACATCACCGGCATAGATAAACCTGGATCTATGTATCCCTGGGTTAAATAAACACCTGCTGAGGCTGCGGCTGTGACACCAATCATAAAATTGCTGGTGGTCGTAGAAACTTTAAAAGGGAGACGCATGGCTTGGTCCATGGCCAATACCTTGAATGCTCCCGAACCAATTCCTAATAAACCAGAAAGCACTCCTGCTACCAGCATAATACTAAAACCAGCAGGTAAGGCATGAACTTGATAAGGAATTACACCGTCACTAGTAGGGTAAGTACCATTAAACTGGAGATATTCTGCTAAGGGGTCTGGTGCAGAAATTTCTGTTTGTTCTGGTCTGGGGCGTTGAGATAAGTATGCTGAATAAATTAGCACAATTGCCAAAATCAATGAAAGTATTTTTACGGTTACATGAGTGGCAATGAGAGCGCCAATCAAAGCGCCAATGGTGGTGGCTACCTCCAGAAACATCCCCAAGCGCAGATTAGCGTAGCCTTTTTTAATATATGTAGAAGCTGAAGCTAATGATGTCGCAATCACTGATACTAATGATGCCCCAACCGCATAGCGAATATCAACACCAAAGACGGAAGTTAATAACGGAACTATGACGACTCCACCACCTAATCCAGTTAATGCTCCGACTAAGCCGGCACTAAATGATCCCAACCAAACCAGTAAAGAAAATGCTAATATACTCAATTTGAATTCCCCTTTTGTTTAATCTATATACAAAATGTCAGTGCAGGATAAATCCTGTAACTAGCCTTCATCCCTTGGCTGAAGCACAGGTGTGTCCTCCTGAGTCGGACACGCCTTCAAGGGTTTTCGGCATTCTCCTTATAATTCGGGGTAAATCGTTCAATGACAAGCCTCCCGTTCTGTAATGAAAAAAGATTCAAAGTGGTTAAAACCGCCCGTGTCGCTTTCCTCTCAGGGAGCCAAGCCACGCTCGTTTCCCACTTACCGGATATCCTTATGAGCTTTTGCTTTACCCCTACCTATGGAATCTACCTATGGAATCAAATGATTAAGCCGTTCTATAAAACTTCAGCAATTCTCATTTTGAAAAAAATAAGATAAAATTCTCTTAATTTAAGTGGA
>JBAXRM010000356.1:0-1861 GCA_037131225.1 Nostocales cyanobacterium ELA583
TTTAGATTTTCTAAGCTCTCAAATTGTTGTCAAGACAGTTTGGGAGTTTTGATTTATACTGGTAATCAAGAGTTGTTATTCTTCAAAGAGCTATAAAGCATGATTGCAAGATTGACTACTGACTACGATTATAGTATATCAAACAAAATCTATTTCAGAAAAATTTATTTTTACTATTAAAATTTCTTAATCTGTATTGTACGTGTCTAAAAGCTTATGTACATGAGAATTTTTACCATCCTTTGGAGATGTTAGGCGATTCCTACGGAGCGCTTCGCTATCGCATATTTGTTGGGATGATGGGCGATTCCTCATGACAGCTTCGCTATATTTACCCCTAGATAATAGATTTTGTATAATTGTAGGTGTTATTAATAATGAATGAAATTACTATTGTATTAATTGAGGATCATGATTTAACCCGGATGGCACTCAAAACTGAATTGCAATCACACACTGGGTTTAAGGTGATTGGTGAAACGGGTAATGCAACTCAGGGACTAAAACTTTTGGAAACACTGAAACCAAATGTGGCTGTGATAGATATTAATTTACCAGATATAAACGGGATTGAACTGATCCGTAAATTTAAGCGTTATCAGGCAGAAACAGGACAATCACAGGTAAAAATATTGATTTTGACGATAAATAATAGTGAAGATATAGTTTTAGCTGCGTTTGCGGCTGGTGCTGATTCTTATTGTATAAAGGAAACAAGTATTAATAAATTTACTGAAGCTGTACAAACAACTGCTAATGGTAACTCTTGGATTGATCCAGCGATCGCTAATATAGTATTACAAAAAATGCGTCAAGGTATTTCCAATGATAATCAATCATTGGATAAGCCAAAAGCTGTAAAAATTGAGGCATTAGAAATAGAATATGAACAAGTTTTAGAAACCTACCCCCTAACTCAAAAAGAACTAGAAATTTTAGAATTAATAGTAAGTGGTTGCAGTAATGCTCAAATAGCCGAGAAATTATACATTACCGTAGGTACAGTCAAAACTCATGTTCGCAATATTTTAAATAAGTTATGCGCTGACGAGCGTACCCAAGCTGCTGTGAGGGCTTTACGTTCGGGTTTAGTGGTGTAGTCAAAACTACAAAACCTTAAATTCACTAAAAAATCAAAACCAATCCTTTCTCCTAAAAAACAGTCATAGTCCACCTGTATTTTACTATTATTTTAAATAAATCTACAAAGTAGTTCACTTTTATTCCACCAATCTATACTTCTTTTCCCTACGTTTCCATCCAAAATACAAATGTCCTTCATCAATTAACTCTTCTCCCTCATCATCCTTGCCAATTAAATCCTCTGGTTCACTTTCTAAATGATTCAAAAAGTCTTTCAGCACTCTACCAGTAGCAATAGTTCGCGCTTTATGAAGCTGTCGTTAAATCTCCATTTAACGACCTCTCTACTCCTGAAAATGCACGGTTGGAAACTAAACATGATTAGACCTTTGCAATCGCCTACTTTTTAGATGCAGACAGTCGCATAGAATCAACTATCTGGTTGTAACCAACCTTTGATAACAGCTTTACCGACTTTTAGAAATTTGTTCTCAAGAATAAACTCATCAATTGCTGTTTCACTACCTGCCTCTAATGCGCTAAAAGCACGTTTTCTTAAGTTAGGCGTGGTGTTATCTTTGAGGTGAGCGATTTGTTCTGATTCAGTGGCAATAGGATTTGTTTCCTCTAGCTGTTTGAGAAGTTTTTGAATTTCTGCTGCTGCTTCTGCTAAATCTTGTTTCTGCTGAGGTAAGTAATTATATTGACTAACCTTATTCTTACTACCAACAGCACCTATTTGACCATAATTTTCTAAATTAAATGTATCAGAACTTTC
>JBAXRM010000357.1:0-1856 GCA_037131225.1 Nostocales cyanobacterium ELA583
TTTTATCTGCACATTTTTCCTAACTCCCTAAAAAATGGGCGAACCGGGAGTTATAAGTAAACAAATAGCAAAATTTTCTTTTGAAGTCTCACCTTAAAATGAATTTTGTTTCTCTAAATCATCAATGCTGAAAGTAGTTTTTAATTCGTTCATCTGGCTTTGTTCAATTAAGTAATCTTTCTGAAGCCTTCCCACCACAATACCTGGATGAATACCAAGCCGTTTGGAAAAATCAATCACACTTTCTTTCGATTTTAACTGATCTAGCTTATTACTATGCTGATTAGGGATTAAAAATTCCCGCGCCCATTGATTTGCTTGCCTTTCTTGTTCTGATTCTAAACTTTCCTCTCCATCAAATTCATCCAAAAAAATATCTTGCTTACTGTGAAGTAATATATGGGCTGATTCATGGAAAAATGTAAACCAAAAACGGTCATTTCTTTTACCGTAGTCCGAAATTTGAATCAGAGCTTTATTGGTATTTAACCAACGTGCCATTCCACTAATATGCGCTTTGGAAATTGATGGTACTAGGATAAATACCACTCCTGCTTCTCTACATAACTGTTGAATTTGAGGGATAAAATCCTGTACTGGCAGTATGGTTAATGCGCGTATTTCGCGCACTGCTTTCTCAAATTTTTCTTTACTATATTCGGGACATTCAATTTCTTCAGCTTCTATTTCACCTAATCTTATCCATGATGAAACTGCACCAATATCACTTTTTTCTTGGTGTGTTCGGCGAAAAGAAACTGCCATTTCTTTATAGTTATTTGACCATTGTTCTGGTGAGGAAATATCAAAAAAGTATAGCAATTCTCTAACTAAACTAGGTTTATTTGTCGCGTCCATACGACATTTAGTAATTGCTCCTTGATTCATCAATTCTTTCACTGGTAATTTTTCTAGCCAAGATATCCATTTTTCTAAACGTTTTTCTTCTTCTTGAAGACGCACAAGTTCTGAACGATAATCGGTTTCACGATTCAGCCAAAACTGTGCGGTGCTTCCCAAAACCTGCGCCAATTTCAAGGCAATTGTTTCATCAATAGATGCTCTACCTTCAATAAGCTGACTAATATATTTATTATTGCACTCTAAATATTGAGCTAATTGTTGTTGCGTCCATTGACGCTCTTCTAACAAATCAGCTATTGTGTCACCAGGAGGAGATACCCAATCTGGAGTAAAGGGACGGGTTAATTCAGTCATAATAATCACCAATCTCAAGAATATGAATTTTAGTTACTTTTTAGGATGATAATTAACAATTTCAACAATACGAATTTTAGTTACTTGTGACCAATGAATACTTCCATCATCTTTGAGAGGAACTGGATCATTATCTGGCTCAAATATAAGACGCATTCCTCCTACTAAAGATACAGCATATTGACCTAATCTATCATCTATTAAACGGTGTGGTTTTCCTGCTGTTAAACTTGTTACGTTTTCGGCAGCAGATAGGTCTTTTATTCGTCTTTTCAATTGTTTAGCATTATCTGCACCGTATTCTTTTTGTGCTTCTGCATTGCGCTCACATTGTTTTTGCAGTTTGTTATTTTTAAAAGAGATTTCCATTCCTGATATATACGTACTATTCTAGCATTTTGATAAATGTTTTTCAAGAAAATCTAGAAGTTTGATGATATATTCGCATTTACCGATGACCATTAGCAAGTGCGATCGCCCAATTTCGTAGTTCATGCACAAGCTAGTAAATAACTATACAAGTTATTGTTCTACAAATATACAGTAGTTGTAAATAAAGATACTATTTAATTAACCAAAAATCTGGGTAGTGGTAAATATGTAGTGATAATAAAATTAGGCACTACAACAAGAATTAT
>JBAXRM010000358.1:0-1846 GCA_037131225.1 Nostocales cyanobacterium ELA583
CTACAGCAGAAAATTTAGAAACAGAAGCGTCTATTTCTACAACAGAAGTAGGTGATACTGAGCCAGTTAGTCAAATATTAGAAGCCGTTTCTAAAGTTGAAGAAGTTCCGGCTATTGACAATGTAGAAGCAAATACCGAAAGTGAAGCTAGTCAAATGAACATTCAAAAAAATATAGTCCTCATTGCTCACGAAAGCAATAAATCAGAACTAGCTGACTTGGTGGCTCAACATCAAGAATTTTTCTCTCAAAGCCTGACAATTAGCTGGCCATCTGTCAGTGAAGTTTTAAAGCAACAGGCTGGTATTACTGTGAGTGAAGAAATCCCCCCACCAACATCTGGAGGATATCAAAAAATTAATTTACTGCTCAACGCTGGAGATATTTCAGCAGTGATTTTCCTCAGAGATTTTCTTACCACTCAAGCAGGACAAGCTAATGAAGAAGCATTTTTGAGAATATGCAATATCAATCAGGTGTTAGTAGCAACTAATTTGAAAACAGCACAGGCGATCGTACATTATCTGAAACACATCTCACATTAATACTATTAACCCAAGTTGCTAGTTATGGGTGAATGCGATAGCGAAGCACGATCTAGGAATCGCCTAAAATGGCAATTTTATTAAATTGCAACTTGGGTTAATAAAGTGCAAACTCCATCTTTTTTCTACGGAATTTATAAAGATGTCACATCTGACTGTCGTAAGATGGTAACTGGACACAAACGTGGACAAGCATGGAATAAATTGATTAATAGTAACAGCTTACTTGTTGCTAGGTGAGATAATATTTGAATTGATGACCTTGTTGATTTATGAGGTGTGCGATGAAACAACGGCTGCAAATTCTCAAAAAGACTGACTCATCGGCTACTGTGTCAGAAGAGGCTGGGTTTCAACTGCGCCCCTTAGCGAATAAAACTCAACAGCAGACAAATCAGCCGCTGTCACAAACGGAAAATGAAAATCAAGAATTTCAACAATATCAATTTGAGGCGACAAAATTAGAACTTCAAACCAAACATGGCTCTATCACCCCGGAGGGACAAACACAGCTTACCTTATTGCAAGCGAAGATGAATAAGGTGCTGCACAGGCGAGTGAAAACCGGTACTGATTTTGGTCACAATCTGGAGAAAATCGCCCTGCATAACCCTCAAAGAACACCATCATCAACCCGTCCATCTTTGGTACAGGCAAAGTTAACTACTGGTCAACCAGGAGACAAATACGAGCAGGAAGCAGATCAAGTTGCGGCTACTGTAGTTAACCAAATTGATCACACAACCATACAAAAACAACAGACATCAGAGGCGACAACTAGTCAGAATCAAGCAAAAAACAGTGCAGGTAATCCCAAACAAACATTTCTGAGTAACTACACGGTAGCAAAAGGATTAGTTGAAGGCATAGATGAAAGTTTACCACAGGAAAAAATTTTAGAACAACTTTTGCAGAATTTTAAGAAAATATCATTTAAATACACAATGTCTTATAAGCAAGGTACAACTCTGTTAAAAGGAACCAGAGAAGGAGATTGCAAGACATTAGCTGAAGCCTTTCAAACAGTAGCGCAAGAATATTTTAGCATTCAAAATGTCACAATTGAACAAATCAAGAGAAGTGCAAAATAACAGAACCAGTGCGATAACATCAAACCATCCAAATCAATAATTTTAGTCTCTAAATATAGAGCTTTGTTCGTGAATTTTGTACTTCTTTTACCTGCAACCCACATTCAGCATGAGTAAATATACTCAAAATATTTTTCCCAGCAGGTTATTTTGTCACCCACATTCAGCAGGTGATTTTTTAAATTTTAGAATTATCTACAACCCAATGAG
>JBAXRM010000359.1:0-1806 GCA_037131225.1 Nostocales cyanobacterium ELA583
CCATCAAGATAAAAAACTTTATGATTCATAGATTTATGGTGAGGAAATAGGTTAGTAAAATTGTCAGAATCAGGATGTCCACCGATTAAAGGATTTACAGGATGATAAAATATAAAATGGACGATTGTTAATAAGAATCTATAAATCTTAAAATCATGTAGATGATAATTTTAACTTTGTTCAAGTATTGTGTTATAATTAATTCAGAGTTAGAAGAGTAAAAATATCATGATTTTAGCTGTTAAAAATGCTCTTTCCACAATTGCACCCAAGTTAACTTATGATGTGTTGATTGAAAATCAAGCAGATAGCATGGTTAAAGCTACATTATTAAGTTTACCAGAATGTCAAGGTTTAGGTGCTACTAAAGAAGAAGCTTTAAATAATCTTATTCAGCTTTTTCAAGCACGAAAACCAGAAATAGTAACTTTAGAAATTGAACCAGTTAAAACAGAACATCCTTGGATGAAATTTGCAGGAATGTTTGAGGATGATACACATTTTGATGAAGTGCAGGAATATATAGAAGAATATCGTCGTGAATTAGATGCAGAAATAGAGGAATATTATCAAGAAATTGAAAATCAGGAGCATATAAAATGAGTTTATGGGTACTTGATACAGATCATGTTTCTCTCTTTCAACACAGAAATCCATTGATTGTACAGCGTGTTAATAGTGTCAAATTTGAAGAAATTGCCATAACTATAATTACTGCTGAGGAACAATTGCGCGGTAGGTTTAATGTTATTAGAAATGCCTTATTGTCGGATAAATTAGTATTAGCTTATGCAAATTTTCAGGCTAATTTAGAGTTTTTTAAAACTGCCAATTTACTGCAATTTAGCGAAGCTGCGGGTAATATTTACACTGAATTAGTTAAGCAAAAAATCCGCGTTGGTACTCAAGATTTACGCATTGCTGCAATTACATTATCAGTCAAGGGGATTTTAGTAACTCGTAATTTTAAAGATTTTGAAAAAGTTCCTAATTTGCGTTTAGAAGATTGGAGTATTAGTGAATAATGTCTGAATCAGGATTACCAGGATTAACAGGATGTTTTTTAGGAAATATAGGTTTTTGTGAATGATAGAAAATATATTTTCCTCTAAATCATAATTTATAATCATTAAATATTCACAGAAAATCTACAAACTACAATCCTGTACATCCTTAAATCCTGGTAATCCTGATTCAGACAAGCACAACAAAAAATATCCAAATAGTGAAAAAGTAACTTCACCTATTTGTTAATAACTAAAAACTTGAGAGGAATATTATTAGCTTCCCAGTATTCTTTGGCTGAATTTAAAATATCCCATGCTATTTGGTACTGTGTCGGTTCAGCTTGAGCAAAGATATCAGTATGATCATATAATATCACATATCTTTGAGCCGGACACCATGTTAAATCGGTGATACATTCATCAAAAGCATCCCAGTTAGCGCCGAAGTATGTAGGAAATTCCATTGCTTCAGCAGCTTGTTTTAAAAATGTTTGTTTGCTATTGATTTTTTTACCATCAAGATAAAAAACTTTATGATTCATAGATTTATGGTGAGGAAATAGGTTAGCAAAATTGTCAGAATCAGGATGTCCGGGATTAAAGGATTTACAGGATGATAAAATAGATTATTGTTAATAAAATCCTATCAATGACTACTTTAACCGCCAAATCTTGATAGTATCGTCCCCACTCCCACTAGCCAAGGTTTTACCATCTGGGCTGTACGCTACAGAACGAACTGGATCAGAATGACCAGTGAGGGTTTGCAGTAGTTTTCCTGCCTTTACATCCCACAGTT
>JBAXRM010000360.1:0-1796 GCA_037131225.1 Nostocales cyanobacterium ELA583
GAAGCCATGCCCGCAAGGGCTTTACACACCCTACTTTTGCACTTTATTTAATTCAGATTCCTTACTAAACACGATGAGTAATTTTACACCGGAAACTTTATCCCCAATCGGTCAGGAAGTAAAATATGGTGAACGGGAGATTGCAGAAGGAAAATTAATTACCTTTCCGAATCCCCGCATTGGACGACGTTATGACGTTAGTATTACTTTACCGGAGTTTACTTGTAAATGTCCTTTTTCCGGTTATCCTGATTTTGCGACTATTTATATTAGTTACATTCCCGATGCCAAGGTGGTAGAGTTGAAAGCACTCAAGCTTTATATTAACAGTTACCGCGATCGCTATATTTCCCATGAGGAAACAGCTAATCAAATTTTAGATGATTTTGTCGCTGCTTGTGATCCTTTGGAAATTACTGTGAAAACGGATTTTACCCCGCGTGGGAATGTACATACTGTCGTTGAAGTTAAACATCACAAAGCTGTTTAAGCGAAAAATATTGTAGAGACGTAGAGACGTTCCATGGAACGTCTCTACTGATAGAAGACACATATAGGATTCTTATTTGATTTTTGAAGATATACCACCAAAACCTTCTCACGGTAGGCATTGCCTACCCTACGAGACCTAAAATTTTTCAAAAATCAAATATTATTCCTATATCTAATTGATTGTTAACTAACTAGAACACTGCGAAAATGACCATTTTGTTGAGCTAATTTTTCGCCAATTAGCTGTTGATAAACGACTTCATAACCATCAGTCATTTTTTGTACACTAAAGTTTTCTTCTACATATTGACGACAAGCGTAACGATTTAAGCTATCTATTTTGTTAATAGAGTTAATACATTCTTCGATATTATCACAGAGGAAACCCGTTTTCTCGTTGGCAATCACTTCCTCTGTTGAACCCATGCGCATGGCAATTACAGGTGTACCTGATGCCATTGATTCTACCATGACTAACCCAAAAGGTTCTCGCCAAGTAATAGGGAATAAGGTGGCATAAGCACCACCCATAAGGACATTTTTTTGCAAGTGATTGGCTTCACCTAAATATTCAATTTGCTTACCATCAATATAGGGTTTAATTTTTTGGTCAAAATATTCTAAATCTACTAAATCTACTTTACCTGCAAGTTTTAACTTCCGACCAGTTTTTTGAGCAATTTCAATTGCTAAATGTGGTCCTTTTTCTGGGGACATCCTCCCGAGAAAGGCTAAGTAAGATGGTTCTATTGGTTGAGGATAAAATTCATAACTACTGACATCAATGCCATTATAAACAGTGTCTACATAGTTTAATTCTAATCTGGGTTCTCTTTGAGAATTAGAGATAGCAATATAAGGCTGTTTTCGGCAATGTTGAAAGATTTTTTCATTGTCTGGTGTGAAAATGCCATGTAAAGTATGTACTGTAGGAGTTGTTACCAGGTTTGCAGATGTTAATGTGGCGACTCCCATGTGAGAATGAATAATATCAAAATCTGCTGCTTTTTCATAGACTGATGCTAATTGGAGAAATTCATAAATACTTGAATCTCTGATAGTCGGATCTAGCCTTAAAGCGCGAGGATGAACTGATATTAATTTTGCTAAAGTTAAAGAATCTCCTGATGCAAATAATGTCACTTCATGTCCCCGACGAACTAATTCATCAGTTAATAACCCCACTACTAATTCTATTCCACCATAAGCTGGTGGTGGTACTCTCTCCCATAATGGAGCAATTTGAGCAATTTTCATAAGACCTCGCGGTAAGTGGGAAACTCAGCGGCTTCAGCCCTGAGAGG
>JBAXRM010000361.1:0-1778 GCA_037131225.1 Nostocales cyanobacterium ELA583
ACTACAAATACCACCCTTGACAATTTCCCCTTTTCCTTAACTTGTCACCAATGATAGTACCGGGGAAAATGCGACGGTGGAGAACATCTACTATATTGCCAGAGAGTGTAAAGTTATTCATGATTTTATCGTTAAACAATAACTAAAGGTAGAGTTTTTATGACAAAAAAATGCAATAATAAAGTAAGGATTTTGCTGATGAATGAACCCTGATTTTCCCTGACTCTCAAGTATTACCATAAACTGTAGAACCAAGAATTTAAAGAAAATTGTGACTAAAATTATTGCTATTTTCAATCAAGCCGGTGGGGTGATGAAAACCAGTCTGACGATGAATTTGGGTTATCATCTCTCCCGCAAACACAAAGTTTTACTGGTGGATACTGACCCCCAAGCATCCCTGACAACTTTTATGGGACTTGAACCCCATGAACTTGAAGAAATCGTTGCTGACTCACTACTCACACCAGAGACTAAATTACCAATTCACCACAATTTACACGGTATGGATTTAGCCCCGGCTAATATTACCCTCAGTGCGGTAGAATTACAACTCTCTGCGGTTATGGCCAGGGAACTACGACTCAAACAAGCTTTAGAACCCATTTTAAATAACTACGATTTCATTTTGATTGATTGTCCTCCCTCTTTAGGTATCCTCAGTATTCTCGGACTCTGTGCTGCTACTCATGTTTTAGTGCCAGTTCAGACTCATTACAAAGCATTCAAGGGAACGGAGTTATTATTGGATAGCATCAAACAGGTGAAGAAACATATCAATCCGAAATTAGCGATCGCCGGATTTGTGCCAACTTTGTATGTGAACGCCAACCAAGACAAAGTGATTTTGGAGGCTTTGGAACAGCAGTTATCACCACTAGCCAAAGTTTATCCGAAGATACCCCGTGCCACAGCCTTTGCGGATGCAGTAATGAATAGTCAACCATTGGCTGTGTATGACCCCAAACATCCAGCGATCGCAGTGTTGAAAAAGATCGCCTTGGGGATGGAGAAACTGTAATGGTCAAGAAACCTTTAGAACTCCCGAAAATGCGTGGTGTGGAAGATTTGTTGAGTATGGATGTGGAATCAGAATCACCAACTGCCACCGTTAATATTGATAAAATTCGTTTACCTGCTCAACAACCCCGACGGTATTTTGACCCTGAAAAACTCAGTCAATTGGTGCAGTCAGTTAAAGAACACGGGATTTTACAACCTTTATTAGTGCGTGCTGTTAATGGTGAATATGAGTTAGTCGCTGGTGAACGCCGACTCCGGGCGGCCAAAGAAGCGGGGTTGACGGAAGTACCAATTATCACCAAGGAATTATCTGACCTCCAAACCCTGCAAATCGCTTTACTGGAAAACCTGCAACGGGAAGATTTAAACCCAGTTGAAGAAACCGAGGGGATTCTAGAATTACTCTGTATTGAACTTGATGTAAATTCTAGTGAGGTTATATCAATTCTCAATCAAGCAGCCAACGCTAAAAAACGTAACTTAGACCTGACGGAAAACGTTTCCCGTCAACTGGAAATTGTGGGATTGGTGTTACAGGGTGTGGGGAGATTCACTGCTGAAAGTTTTCGGACCAGTCGTTTACCATTGTTGAATTTACCCGATGATGTCTTGGAAATATTGCGGCAGGGTCAACTAGAATACACCAAAGCCAGAGCGATCGCTAAACTCAAAGATGACGGTGAACGTAGGGAACTACTGCATAAAGTTCTTAATGAAAATCTATCTTTAAGTGAGATTAAGCAGTTAGTAAAGGA
>JBAXRM010000362.1:0-1763 GCA_037131225.1 Nostocales cyanobacterium ELA583
TCTCAAAGATGTTGGGTAATTTTCTCTTGCCTTCTTTTCATTCCTGCTAAATGCCTGCTAAATGCCAATTAGTCCAAACTCAAGTTAAATATAATTAAAATTTCAACACTGGAGTTTAGACTAAGCCATGAAAAATGACCCAGCAAGGCTGAGTTAATTAGAGACTTAGGGAAACTATGAATAACCTTGAATATTAAACAGCAACAGAAGGTTCTTTAGGTGGTCGTGATACTGTTTTTTTAACAATGGGGCAGCGGTTTTTACGGTGACGCTGTTTTCCTGCTGCTAGGCAATAAACATTTCTTGTCAGTAATATCGCATCTGTCAATTCAAAAGTTGCGTCTTTCGCTCTGCCTAAATGTTGGTAGGCTGCTTGACGGAATTATTCTAAGGAGGTACGTTTCATATTGGCGAGTAAGATTAGGTGATTCTTCTCTTAGCTTCCGCCAAAAGGGGGACTGTATTCAATCAGACTCCCTTTTTTTTCTTGAACATGACCGATTTAGTCTAAACTCCAGTCAACAGCTACAAACTAATAATTTAAGTTGGAAAATATGAGATTTCACTACATATTTACCACTACCCTAAAAGTCTTTTATTTTCTAGGTTGTAGCATTTGTTTATGTCCTAATCACTTTGTCCATTGCTATATATACGTTACCAGCTTTAAAACTGGTAACGCTAAATCAGATTTCTATCTTGTACCAATAGTAGCTGTCAGCAATGGAAAACCTAACTTTTCTCTCTGCTCAACATATAAATGAGCTACTTTCCGAGCTAAATGCCGAATCCTAGTAATATAACGAGTGCGTTCCGTCACCGAAATCACCCCTCTAGCATCGAGCAAATTAAAAGCATGAGAACACTTAATCACATAGTCCAAACTAGGTAAAACCAAACCTCGCTCTGTTAATTGAGTAGCTTCCTGCTCATATAAACCAAACAGTGTCAGCAGCATCTCAGGATTCGACGCTTCAAAATTATAAGTACACTGCTCAATCTCACCCTGAAGATGAACATCACCATAAGTAATGTCATCCGTCCATTGAATCTTAGTAATTGCCTCCACTTGCTGGAGATACATCACCAATCTCTCCAAACCATAAGTAATCTCAATAGATACAGGACGACAATCAATTCCCCCACATTGCTGGAAATAGGTGAATTGAGTAATTTCCATCCCATCTAACCAAACTTCCCAGCCCGTACCCCAAGCCCCCACCGTCGCATCTTCCCAGTTATCCTCCACAAACCGAATATCGTGGTCTTCAGGACAAATCCCTAACGCCCGTAAAGAATCAAGATAAATCTCCTGGATATCATCTGGTGACGGCTTAATCAAAACTTGGTATTGATAATAATGTTGAAACCGATTTGGATTTTCCCCGTAACGTCCATCAGTAGGACGACGACAAGGTTCAACGTAAGCTACAGACCAAGGCTCAGGACTCAAAGCCCTTAAAAAAGTATGGGGATTCTTAGTACCCGCGCCCTTCTCCATATCATAGGGCTGGGCAATCAAGCACCCACGCTGTCCCCAAAACTGATGCAATATCGCTATTACCGACTGAAAATTCACTATCTACTCTTCCTTGAGTCAACAATTCCTCACCCATTGTGGACTAAACCCAGCATTGTGAGCAGTTTTCAGGCGAATAAAAAACAAATCTCAAAATAATTCAAAAAAGTAGTTGACAAACCAAAGGAGGTTCGATATATTAGATAAGTGCCTGAAGCGAAGCGAAACAAAAGCAACGCTGAAA
>JBAXRM010000363.1:0-1743 GCA_037131225.1 Nostocales cyanobacterium ELA583
TACGCCATTTGAGGCTTGTCATGGAAGGATTTACCCCGGATTATTGAGCGGTTACGAGAAACTCATCTAATTTCATCTCACCGAGTAGGATTATATTCAGAAAAAGATGTAGAAATGATTCTTAATTTATTAAAAGAAGAAAGCAGAATGATTATTAGTCTTATTAAAAAACTAGAAAATTAAAATTTTTCCCCTGTTCCCAGTTAAGAGTTCCCTTCTCTCAATTTCTCGGTTTAGCATAACAAGTACCGAAGAGCCTCTTATTTAGGGCTGGAAAATACCAACCCCTTATTTACTAAGATGGCTGTAACCCTCAATTATTTAATTTTTCTTGAGTGTATTAGTGTTTTGAGCGGCTTGTTTACCTAATAATTCCACAGCTTTAGCAAATTGAGGATCTTCAAGAGTTGCTATTTTATCTCGTTCACCTAACCATAACTTTTGGCGTTGAGCATCAGTCAATTCTACCTTCACATCTGGATCAATACCATGTTTATTAATATCCTTACCGCTGGGAGTATGATATTTAGCAATAGTTACAGCCAGACCAGCACCAGATTTCAAAGGTTGTACCGATTGGACTAAACCCTTACCAAAAGTTTGATTTCCTACTAAAGTTGCCCGTTTATTATCTTGCAATGCCCCAGAAAGAATTTCACTAGCACTAGCTGAACCTTTATCTACTAAAATCATCAAAGGTTTATCAGTCAAAGCCGAGCCATTTGCTACTTGTTTATCTTGTGTACCTTGGCGGTCAATAGTAAAAACAATTGTGCCTTTATTCATCCACATTTGAGCAATTTCTATACTCGCATATAGCAGCCCTCCAGGATTACCACGCAAATCTAAAACATATCCAGAAACCTTTTTAGCTTCTAATTTCTGAATAGCATCTTTCATTTCCTTAGCAGCATTAGCACTAAATTGATTCAAGCGAATATAGCCAAGATTACCTGCCGGAGTTTGCTTTTCTGAAAAGCGGACAGGATGAATTTCAATTCGCGCTCGTTGAATATTGAATTGTTTTTTCTGACCATTCCGCAGAATAGTTAGCTTCACCTTACTGCCTGATTCTCCACGGATTAGGGCAACTGCATCATTAGTATCCATACCTTTAGTATTTTTGCCATCAATCTCCAGAATGATATCTTTAGCTAAAATACCTGCTTTAAATGCCGGTGTATCTTCAATAGGAGCAATAACAATTAGTTGTTTAGTTTTTTGATCTTGACTAATGGTAATCCCAATACCTGTAAGTTCTCCAGAGGTATCAACTTGCATATTTTTGAATTCCTCTGGATCCATAAACCGGGTGTAAGGATCTTCCAGCTTTTTCAGCATTTCCCGAACTGATTTATAGGCTGCTTTGTCATCAGTATAGGACTTGCTTAAATATTCCTTGCGAACAGCTTGCCAATCTACCTGATTAAAAGTGCCATCTACATATCGGTAGTAAATAATCTGCCAAACTTCATCTACTAAATCCTTATGACTGTCTTTAAATGAAGCTTTACCAATTGAGTGAATACCTAAAGCAGTAACAGCAATTGTAGACAGTGTTACCACCGTAGCACTCAAAACCAGTTTACTTTTTGTAATTAACATAATGGCGGCTGTGTCAAGGGGAAAATATTATATCAAGTATGCCTAATCTAACACAGGGATTGGTAATTGGTAATTGGTAATTGATAACTCCCGGTTCGCCCATTTAAAATCGAGTTACAAAAAAGCTGAACAATTTAA
>JBAXRM010000364.1:0-1734 GCA_037131225.1 Nostocales cyanobacterium ELA583
TTCCCTCTCAGGGCTGAAGCCGCTGAGTTTCCCACTTACCGCGAGGTCTTATGACAAATTTTTTAAGACTGGCAGACTTTATTAGGAGTTCTAACGCTATCAAAAGTATTTTGAAGATAGGAGAACAATTCCCAGAAAATTTAGCTAAATCTGAACAGGTGCATGTAGTAGAGTTACCATCAGTCTTTGCTCACTTAATTATTCTGCTGATTGAAACTTTGTCAGAAACTCAACACGGACAATTAACTATCTCTAGTAAAAAGGGGAAATACGAAGCCATAGTAGAACTAAGTGGTCATATTAGCCACCGTTACACATTAAGTCCACAACAGCTTTTAGAAATTCAGCAATTACACAATTACATTATTGATACCTGGATAGATTCTAGGCATTCGCACAATCAAAAATAATACGAGACTTTATAGCTATTGACAGGTTAAGAATACTGATAGCTTAATGAAATTCTTTACACAATTAAATATCTAATTTTCTCAAGACATTTGGCTTTTGATAAATGGGAAGTTTACAAGCCAGTAATGTATATTTGCACGCCGGATTTTATTTAGGTTTTTCTATTCCGTAGACAATTTGATGAACAGCAATAGACAAGATGAAAAGATTTTTTTCAACTCTTATCTAAAAAACAGGAGAAAACTATGAAAACTAATGACAAAAATAACCAAAGTCTGCTGTTAATTTTGACTGGAAAGGGATTTAAATATCTGACGTTAACTATATTCGGTTTTGCGATCGCTGTTGTTGTGTTTTATGTTTGCGGTGCATCCTCAATCACTAAAATTTTGCTATCTTTTGATGTTTTTATCTATTTTTTGCGCTTTGCTGTTCTGCTGTTTTGCTTGTTGGTAATCACCATGATTTGGGAGTCTTGGAGTTAGTTCAACTTATCTGCCTGAGATTGAGGTATTACAGCAAATTGTCATCAAACCCGGAACAAGAACCCCACCCCCAACCCCCTCCCCGCAAGCGATGAGGGGGCTAAGATGTACCTTATATGATTGGAAATCGCTGTAACTGTAGTTTTTTTCCACTTAGCCAAAAATTTTGAATTACAGGAGGTCATATCATGTCAAATAATGGCAATGGCATCAAAGGTGAAATATTATCACAACTTTTGCTAATCTTAGTTATGGGATCAATACCCTTAGCAATTGTGAATAAAGATAATCAGCTTGCTTATTTTGATATCGTGGAAATAGTAATAGTTTACAGCTTTAGCCCTCAAAAATCCAAAGATAACCGAAAAAAGTAAACCAGAAATGAAATGGACAGTTTTTTCAATTTCTAGTAATTATCTAAAATGGCATGGGTGCAATGCGAAAAAGTGACAAGCTGAAATTGGGGACAGAAATACTCTATTTTGAAATGTGCTTACCACGAAAATCCCCAGTTTTGTTGAGAGTTTAGCTGTGTAATTGAGAATTAAAGCCCGACACACTTTTTCGTATTGTTCCCTACCAGTTACTGTCACGAATTTTTATTGGATTCGATGGTCATGGGTTTGACTGCTGAGTTTCGTTTCAGTCCCCTTGCGGGGATTAGATATGCGGAAACCTTAAGAGTTGAATTATGAATGAAGAAATGGTTGCGTTTCAGTCCCCTTGCGGGGATTAGATATGCGGAAACAGTAACAGGAAACAGATTAGCTTTAGGTGTTGCCTCGTTTAATGGGTAGGGTAGGAGTATTGCTACTCCCTTCCCCCCGAAAAAACCGGA
>JBAXRM010000365.1:0-1725 GCA_037131225.1 Nostocales cyanobacterium ELA583
TATCATTGGGTTATAGATAATTCCAAAAATTCAAAGAACACCTGCGGAATGTGGGATATAAAGGTTGCTGGCGTTGCTTCCCCATACGACGGAAACTTGGTTTATTGGAGTACAAGAATGGGTAACAATCCAGAAATGCCAAAAAGGGTGGCTTCACTCTTGAAATGGCAAAAAGGAAAATGTACCCACTGTGGTTTGTTTTTCCGTGAAAATGATGTGATGGAAATTGACCATATCATCCCCAAATCGCAAGGTGGAAAGGATGAGTATAAAAATTGGCAACTCCTACACAGACATTGCCACGACACAAAGACTGTTTTAGATAGCAGTACTGGCACTCAATCTGGCTGTAATAGTGCCAAGCCTAAACCACCCTCCGAACTAAATTGGTTTTGGGAAGAGGATATGTTGGTAATGAGGTATACGTGACAAGTACCAATTCACTGAGGAGCCGTGTGAATTTAACGGTTCAAGCACGGTTTTGGAGAGCAGTGGCTTCCGTGAGGGAGTCACTGACTTTACTCGCTCGGCGCATGATGCCCATAAAATCCTGTTTAACAATCTACGCTCATCCTGCAATGGAATAGATAAAAGAGTCATAGAACTCGATATCGAAAAATGCTTTGACAGGATAAACCATTCCGCCATCATGGACAGACTCATTGCTCCGTATAGTATAAGACAAGGACTATTCAGATGTCTCAAAGCCGGAGTTAACCCAGAGTTTCCCGAACAAGGAATACCTCAAGGTGGTGTGGTAAGTCCACTATTAGCTAACATCGCCTTAAATGAGATTGAAAGTATTCACAGATATCATAAGAAATCTAATTACAGAATTACAGACAAAACCCCAAAAGAAAGGATTGTCGAGCCAACAATCCGTTATGCGGATGACATGGTGATAATACTCCGACCTCAAGACGATGCAACTGAAATACTTGACAAAATCAGTCAGTTCCTAGCAGAGCGGGGAATGAAAGTCAGTGAGAAAAAGACAAAGCTAACCGCCGCGACAGATGGGTTTGATTTCCTCGGCTGGAATTTTAAAGTCCAGAAAAACGGGAAGTTTAGATGCGTTCCATCAGTGGACAATTATAAATCCTTTCACAAGAAAGTAAAAGCCATCGTCAATAACTCGAATTATGGAGCTACCACAAAGGCTGAGAAATTAGCCCCTGTAGTTAGAGGTTGGAGGAACTACCACCGCTTCTGTAAAATGGACAGTTCACGCTTCTCGCTGTACCACATCCAACACAGAGCATTCAGGGTATTCAACAAGGAAACCAAACAGAATCGCTATACCAGTAAGCAATTACTAGATAAGGCGTTTCCATCAGTCCCTTACTCCGAAAACAAACATATCATGGTCAAAGGTGAGAAATCACCCTACGACGGAGATTTAACTTATTGGAGCGAACGCAACAGTAAGTTATACGACGGTACTACCTCTAAAGCCCTTAAACGGCAAAACCATAAATGTGGGCATTGTGGTCTAAAAATGCTTAGTGATGAGAAGGTAAATTTACATCATTTAGATGGAATCCACCAAAACTGGAAAACTAAAAACCTTCTAGCCATTCACGAAAGCTGCCACGATTATATTCACATGAGCAAAAGCGAAAGCTAAGAACATCGGAAGCTGGGTGCGATGAAAATCGCACGCCCAGATTGTGCGGTTCGTTGATTGAAACCGAAGCCCTTTAGGACTTTGGAGGAAAATCGTCT
>JBAXRM010000366.1:0-1561 GCA_037131225.1 Nostocales cyanobacterium ELA583
TAAGAGTTCCCTTCTCTCAATTTCTCGGTTTAGCATAACAAGTACCGAAGAGCCTAATTTGTCCAGTCAAATTATTTTGTTTTTGATAATTATTAATAGCATCTTTCAAAATAGTAATAGCTGGTTAAAATTCTCTATTATCGTATAATTTTCGAGCTTGGTTTTCCAAAAATATAGAATTTTCAGAAATAGAAATATTATTAAAATTAGCTAGAACGGGAGAAGTAAAAATATAGATTAAGGATGATAAACTGATAACCAAAAAATTGCGATTTAACATCATCATGTTTTTCTGCCTTTGTATATCTATAAATGTTAAAATAAATTCATGACTCGACAACAACATGATTCATCATGTATTGGTTAAATTTATATAATAATAATTAGTTCTTCTAATTTTATTCAGCAAGCCTCAATTGAGATTATCTCAAAAATCGTGATTATTCCAATCCCTAAAATAACTAGCAGACATTATTATAATAATATCTGCTAGTTCAGCTTATTTGCAAATGGGCAGGAGGAGAATCGAACTCCTATGACCTCACGGCCGCCGCATTTTGAGTGCGGTGCGTCTACCAATTCCGCCACCCGCCCTTGGGTGCTACTTCTACGATTATAGCCTATTTTTTGATTTTGGCAATAGGGAATTAGATTTAATTTAGAAATTTTTTGGTCACTGGCTCACTAAGGAACGCAAATTTAATAAACTGCAATTCTGAGTTAACGTGGAATGGTGCGTTACGCGGTCGCTAACACACCCTACGTTTGCACTTTATTTAATTCACATTCCTAAGCTAGAATCAATATCTGCTAAGGTAGTACAGCCCCTCAGTGCCATTGTCACCTGAGTTCGACGTAAGAAAATCCGCTAAAAAGCAGCTAGGAAGAGAGTTAGAGAGTTTTAGCTATTCTCCATAATTTTTGGGATTTATTGAATTAATGCCAAATGCTTCAATACCTTTGATTTACTATTCTTTTTAGTCGGAAAGGAATCAATACAGATATTAATTTTATTGACAGTACCTCCATTCCCATTTGTCATCCTAAAAAAGCCAGAGAAATAAAGTATTTAAAGGTTGAGCAGGCTGGGGAAAAGTTCTATTTTTTGGTATTTTGGCTTTAAACTTCATTTGATTATAACTTATATTTTACGTGAAGTTGACACATATTAGTACTGCTAAACCCCTACAAATCTAGGTTTTTCGTGATTTTATAAAAGTCTGTGTCCGAACCGTTTTGAGTATAAAAACAGCCAAGGGAAGCGACCTAAGACAATTCATGATCCACTACTTTGCGACCAGAAACCATGACTTCAGAGCAATGTCTTAACTTCATCAAAGCTGTGGCTGTACTCTATGACAAAGCCACAACCGCATGATTTTGATACTTATTCCCTATTCTCTAGTATAGCTAACGCCACGCTTCACTATCAATTCCTTCTCTGTCACCTGTCACCTATTCCCTGCTATATAAGTTATGGTAGTGAGCAAACTAACAAGAAGCGGTGGTCAATAACTCAGGGCTAAAGCCACTGAGCTTGTAAAGAACAAACTTTACGTGT